>JAJXUB010000196.1 GCA_021783215.1 Actinomycetes bacterium
CGCCCAGACCACCCTGCGAAAGGTGGTCGGCCAGCACTCGCTCGACCAGACGCTCGCCGAGACCGACAAGATCAACCTCGACATCCGGGCCATCCTCGATGTGACGACCGTCGACTGGGGCATCGAGGTCACCCTCGTCGAGCTGAAGGACATCCAGCTGCCCGAAAGCATGAAACGCGCGATGGCCCGCCAGGCGGAGGCCGAGCGGGAGAAGCGCGCCAAGATCATCAACGCCGAGGGCGAGTCCCTCGCCGCCGCGGCCCTCGGGGACGCCTCCGACACGATGATGGCCCACCCGCTGGCCCTTCAGCTGCGCAACCTCCAGACGCTCCTCGAGCTCGGCGTCGACAAGAACACGACGATCGTCTTCCCCGCGCCGCTCATGTCGACGATCAACGAGCTGGGCTCGTTCCTGGCCAGCGAGTCGGCGGCGGCAGCCTCGCGGCACGGCGACGAGGCTCCCGCCGCGACCGTCGCAGAGCCCGCGCGCCCCGTCGCCGGGCCCACGGACGCGCCAACCGAACCGTCCACGTCCCCCAGCCAGTAGCCAAGGAAGGACGGTCGGCGTCAACGACGCCGACCGTCCTTCCTGCCTGTCGAGGTAATCCGCTACCGGGTTACGGTCGCCAAATACCTCTAACCAACGAGGAGCCTCCTCGAACCGAGGCTCTAGCCTTGCTCGCGTGATCCACACGGCGGTCGGTCTCCTTGGCGCCTTCATCGTCGTCGGCACGGTCGTCTCGATGGTGAAGACGCTCGTCTCACCCCGTGGCAGCTCCGCCCTCGTCGTCCGCAAGGACCGCGCCATCACGGCCACCCTGCGGGGGGTGGCTCGGCATACGTCGACGTATGCCGCCCGCGACCGGGTCCTCACGTGGGTCGCCCCGCTGTCGCTCCTCAGCTCGCTCGTCGTCTGGCTCGGCGCGTACTACCTCGGCTTCGGCCTCATCATGTGGGCCGTCAGCGGGCTTCCCGCCGGGGAGGCGTTCCGCGAGGCCGGCTCGAGCCTGGCGACCCTCGGCTACTCCGCCCACCCCGGCCGTGAGCTGCGCGCGCTCGACTTCGCCGCTGCCGCAACGGGGCCCATCACGATCTCGCTCCTCGTCGGGTACCTCCCGACGATGTATGCGGCATACCAGCGCCGCGAGGCCGAGGTGACCCTCCTCGTCGGGCGCGCCAACGAGCCGGCCTGGGGGCCCGAGGTGCTGCGCCGGCACGCCGCCTCCTCGCTGCTCGGCGAGCTCGACGGGCTGTTCGACGCGTGGGAGCGCTGGGCGGCCGACGTCAGCGAGAGCCACACGAACTTCCCCGTCCTCGTCCACATGCGCTCGACCCGGCCCCTGCGGAACTGGGTCGTCGCCCTGTTGTCCGTCATGGACGCGGCGGCGATCCACCTCGCCCTCAACCCCTCGATCCATCAGTCGCCGGCGAGGCTCATGCTCCGCCAGGGGATCACGTGCCTGCGCGAGGTCGCCACCGTCGAGCGGATCCCCTTCGACCCCGACCCCTCGCCCGACACCCCTTCTCAGGTCAGCGAGGAGGAGTTCGCCGTCATCGTCGAGCGGCTCGTCAGGTTCGGCTACCCCGTCGAGCGCCCGATCCACGAGGCCTACCTCAACTTCCGCGGGTGGCGTGCCAACTACGAGACCCTCGCCGAGAGTCTCGCCGACCGGATCTACGCCGTCCCCGCGCCGTGGAGCGGCCCTCGGACCCCGGCGGCGCCCGTCATCGAGCCGGCTCGCATCGTCGACCGGCGGCCGACGATCGAGTCCTGAGCGAGCGCGCGGACTGAGCGAGCGCGCGGACTCGTCATCCACAGCAAACCTTCACCAACGCGGTGACCTGCCCCGCAGGAAAGGGGCGCACAATCGAGACATGAGGATGTCCGTTCGTCGCCCCTCCGTCCGCTGGGCCGCGCCCGTCGCCGCCGTCGCGCTGATCGCCGCCGGGTCAGCCGTCACCGCCAGCGCCGGCGCGTCGACGGGACTTCCGGCCAAGACCGCCGGGCAGCTGCTCGTCGGCCTCCAGAAGGTCCGGCCGATGCCGCTGAGCGGCTCGGTCAGCGAGTCGGTCAACCTTGGGCTGCCTTCGCTGTCCTTCGGTGGCGCGGGCCAGAGCTCCGGGCTCGACCCGATGACCCTGCTCAGCGGGACGCATACGTGGCGGGTCTGGTACGCCGACGCGAGGAACGCGCGCGTCGCCCTCGTCGACGGCTCGGCGGAGACGGATGTCCTCCGCAACGCCACGGGCATGTGGGAATGGTCCAGCTCGAGCAACACGGCGACCCACCTCATCCTCCCGGCGCGCGCCGGCTCCCACTCCACCGCGCCCGGCGGCACGCCGAGCCTCGGGTCGGGGACCGAGCTGTCCAACCCGCAGGCCGTCGCCGCGTGGGTCCTCGGCCGGCTCGACCCGACGACCCTCGTCACGACGACGACGACCGACACGGTGGCGGGACGCGCGGCCTACGGCCTCGTCCTGACCCCCCGGACGAACAAGACCCTCGTCGGCTCGGTCCACCTGTCCGTCGACGCGGCGACGTCGCTCCCGCTC
>JAJXUB010000061.1 GCA_021783215.1 Actinomycetes bacterium
CGCGGCCGAGGGCCGGATCAAGCCGTTCGTCAGCGAGCGGCTCTGCCTGGCCGACGTTCCGGACGGCCTGACCCGCCTCGCCACCGGCGAGACCGTCGGGCGGCTCGTCTTCCTCCCCTGACGTCCGCTCTCAGCCGGGCGACGGCGGCCCGCACAGGCCGATGAACGCGCCGAGGGCGATGAGCTCCTGCGGGGTGCGCGGAGTGAAGTCGGTCAGGACGTCGGATCGCACGATGTAGGCCGCCCACTGCCCGCGCGACACGGAGACGGTGAGCCGGTTGCGGGACAGGAGGAACCCGACGCCTCGCGAGACGTCGCCGGCGGCGGAGGCGGCCATCGAGAGGATGACGACGGGCGCCTCCTGGCCCTGGAACCGGTCGACGGTCCCGACGGCGACCTCGTCGAGTCCCGCGCCGGCCAGGGCCGTCGCGATCCGCGTCACCTGGGCGTTGTACGGCGTGACGACGCGGATGTCGGATGCCGCGAGCAGGCGGTCGCCGCCGGCGTCCGGGTCGTGCCAGCGGCGCCCGAGGAGGTCGCGGACCAGCCGGACGACCTCTGCGGCCTCCTCGACGGACTCCGTCGAGTTGTCTCGGTGCGGCACGGTGAGGACGTGCAGCCCGGGCTCCACGCCCTCGAGGAGACGGGCCGCCGTCACGTGCTCGTGGGCGCGGAGCCGCCCGGCATACGACAGGGCGGATACGCGCTCGGCGAGGGCGGGATGCATTCGCCACGTCGTTGGCAGGAAGTACCCGTACGCGTCCGGGATGACGGGCTCGCCGTCAAGGAGCCAGCCGAGGGCCGATCGGTGGACCGGCTCCGGGTGCGTTCCCTGGCTTACGTGCGGCAGCTGCTGGGGGTCGCCGAGGAGGAGCAGCCGGGTGCCGGCTACCGAGCACGCGACGGTTGCGGCGAGCGAGAACTGGCCGGCCTCGTCGACGACGACGAGGTCGAGCTGGCCCCGACGTACGCGTTTCGTGTTGGTCAGGTCCCACGCGGTGCCGCCGATGACGTAGCCGGTCCGGTCGGCGACACGTTCGGCGCACCACGACGCGACGTCGTCCTTGCCGATCTCCGTCCAGCGTCGGGGTCTGTCGGGGTGGGCGGCGTTCTTCGCGATGAGCGAAGGGGGCAGTCCCGCCTTGACGCAGGCGTCGAGGACGTTCTCCACCGCGGCATGCGCCTGGGCGACGACGCCGACCTTCCATCCGTGGTCGAGGACGAGCCGCGTGAGGACATGCGCGGCCACGTAGGTCTTCCCCGTTCCCGGCGGTCCCTGGACGCCGAGGTACGACCGGTCGAGGTCGAGTACGGCCGCCGTGACGACGTCGACCCAGCGGTTCGGGCCGTCGCCCACGGCGGGCAGGTCGGGCCCCGAGCACAGTCTTGGGGGGACCCGGCGCAGAAGGTCGAGCCCCGGTTGCGGCCACATGCGACCTCCCGTGTCGATGACCCCCTGGCCGAGCTCGTCGAGGGCCTCGTCGAGGGCCGCCGTCCGCGGCGGTGCGCTGGGCGCCAGGGCAACGGGCAGGCACGTATGCGGTGGCACCCCCGTCGGGAGGGTCTCCTCGACGACGAGCTCGTCTCCGTCCGCGGAGGAGGTTCGTGCGACGACGAGGACCCGTTCGCTGGCGACCCGGAGATGGCCCGGGAGGGGCATGGGCCCGTGGGGCAGGGGCGCGTCATAGATCGCCGTGAGGCGGCTCTGTGCGCCGACGGAGCCGCCACCGGGGAAGTGTCCCAGCAGCCTGAGGCGACGGCGGAAGCTGCGCTGTCGTCCCCCCTTCGCCCAGTCCCGCTCGACCGCCCCCGCCTCGACGTGGAAGACGTCCACCGTGCGGGCCCAGTCGTCGACGGCGCTGCGCAGGCGGTCGAAATGTCCCCACCAGAAGGGCTTGTGCTCCCGTCGGTTGTACTGGACGGTCGCGGCGAGCATGGCGATGGCCTGCTCGTCGGCGGTCCGTGGGCGCGATCCCGTGGGCGGCAGGAGTGCCCGGAGCCCGGTCTCGACCGGGTGTGGCGCCTCCGGTGGGTCCGGGGGCGCGGACGGGTCGGTCGCCGCCGCGCCGGTCACGACGCCGTGCTCGGTCGCCCGGTCGAGGAGCCAGTCGCGCAGCCGGAGCGTCGAGCGGCAGTCGTAGGCGTTGTAGTCGAGGATCTCCGCCAGGCGCTGTTGGGCCTCGTCGTGCCGGCCCTCGATCTCGGACTGGGAGAACTCGTGGTAGGCGACGATCGAGTCCCCCGCGGTCGTGACGTCGCCGGCGCGGAGCCGGTCGCCCATGTAGAGCGGCTCGAGCTTCTTGAGACTGTAGGACCGTTGGGAGACCCTGACGGCGGATCGCACGACGGCATACAGGTCGACGAGGACGCCGTCGCGCAGGAGCGCGTCGACCTCCGCCTCCCCGATGCCGTGGCGAACGGCCAGGCGGAGCAGCGCCGCCCGCTCGTAGGCCGCGTAGTGGTAGACGTGCATGTCGGGCCACCGCCCCCGGCGCTGCGCCAGGTAGGCGAGGAAGTCGACGAGGGCGGTGCGCTCCTCGGCACGGTCGTGGGCCAGGAAGGGGCGGTAGACCGGCTCCGCCCCGTCGACCGAGGGCTCGACCACGCCGAAGAGGTACTCCAGGCCCCAGTCCGAGGAGCCGGGCTCGCTCCACAGCGGGTCGCCTTCGAAGTCGAAGAACACGTCACCAGGGCTGCGGTCCGGCAGGACGGCCAGCGCCTCGGGCGAGTGCACCTCGGCGCTGACGAGCCCGCTGAGGTCCTGGTCCTGCTGGAGGGTCGCCTGGGCCCGCAGACGCGCCAGCCGCCCAGGGGACAGCCCGGCTACGGGCTCGGTCCTCGAGGCGAGTCCGGCGACCGTATGGACCCCTGCCGCCCGCAGGGCCGCGCGGTGGGACTGGCGCAGGCCGGCGACGAGGAGGACATCGGAGGTGCGCTCGAGCTCCGCGACGCATTCGGGGCAGCGCCCGCAGGCCGTCCACCGCTCGTCGCCCCAGGCGACCGGGCCCGTCCCGCTGCGGTGGACGGCGAGTATCGACTCCAGCCGGGCCCGTCGGGCCCGGTAGACGGGGAGGATGTCGTGCAGGGAGTAGTCCACCGTGTGTCCGTCGCCGAGGATCAGGCGCGCGTGGCGCGCCGTGGGGACGCCCGCCGCTGTGAGGGCGTCGGCATAGGCGGCGATCTGGAGCAGTGCCGTGACCTTCGCCGACCGGGCGAGCTTGGTGTCGCAGACGACCCACTCGCCGTTCTCCCGGACGAGGAAGTCGGCGAACCCGAGGAGCCGGCCGTCGAAGAACGCACCCTGGTAGACGACGTCGGCGGACGCGCGCAGGGCGGTGAGGGTGTCTGCGGCGGCCGCCTCGTAGGCGGCCCGCGAGTGGGCCGGCCGGGTGATGCCCGCCACGGCACGGTCGCGGCGGAGCTCGCGCAGGACGCGCTGCTCGTGGGCGTTCCCGAGGGCCGCCGTGCGTGCGAGCAGTGCATCGTCCGGGGTGACTGGCTGCGGCCCCCGCCCGAGCACGGCGTCGAAGGCGCGCAGCAGGCCGAACTCGCACTGCGCCGCCGCCCCGAGGTCGCTCGGGCTGATGACGACGCCGTCGTCCGGCTCGAGGAGGAACATGGTTGCGAACCTAGTCGAGCGCGCCGACACCGCAGGAGGACCGAATGCCCCCGACACCAGGCGCACGTGGCACCGGCGCCGTGGGGCGACACAGATGAGCGCGACGCTCGAACATTTCGTGCTGACCCGGTTCTCCGCGACATCCGCTCGCGGCCAGCCACCGCCGGAGGATGACTGGCTGTGGTACCGGCTGGGGTTCTTCGTCGACGCGTGTCACCCGTCCGTCCTCGCCCAGTCGGACCGGGACTTCCGGTGGCTCGTCTGGTTCGACGACCGGTGCTCCGACGGCTTCCGGGCGGAGGTGGAGACCCTCGCGGCAGGAGCCTTCGAGCCGGTGTGGGGGCACGAGCCCTTCTTCGCGGCCGTCGCAGGGGTCGTCACGTCACGGTCCGCCGCCCCCGTCCTGGCGACGACGCGGCTGGACAGCGACGACGCCATCGCCGCCGACTTCGTCGAACGGGTCCACGCCGAGGCGGTCGAGGTGACGAGCGGGCGGATGGACCGCCTCGTCGTCAACTTTCCGCACGGGCTTCAGGTCGACCGGTCCGGGGCGGTCTACAGGTATCGCCAGCCCTCGAGCCATTTCGCGACGATGGTCGAGCGGCGGCACGACGGCCCGCCCGTCACCGTCTTCGTCGGCCCACACCCGCTGCTCCGGCGCCACGCGGCCGTCCGCGAGGTGCAGTCGCCCCCCATGTGGGTGGAGGTCGTTCACGACGGCAACCTCCTCAACGGGGTCTCGGGCCGCCGCGTGCACCCCGACGTCCTGGCGGACCGGTTCGACCTGCCGTTGGGCTTCCGGGCGGGCGTGTCACGCCGCGACCTCGTCCGTGAGCAGGTCGTCACCGCCGTGCGCCAGTCGGTCGCGCGCGCGACGGGTCCGTTCTTGCTGGTCCAGTCCGGTCGTGCCCTTCTCGACCGCGTCGTCGGCACACGGACGAAGCCCCGTCGTGCGGACGTGTTCGCCTCGTGGACGCGGGCGGGGCGGTGGCGCCGTCGCGTCCTTTCCTAGACCCAGCTCGGGAACCACATTCGCCACTGCCACTGGTCCTGGGGGATCACCTGGGCCGTGTAGACCGGCCAGAAGAACGCGAACACCACCAGACAGAGCGCGAGGAAGGCGAAGACGGCGACCGCCCCACGCCGCCGTCGGGCCCACGAGGCGGTCGACGGTCCGAGTGCGAGCCCGAGGACGAAGGTGCAGCCGAGGATGACGAACGGCTCGAATGCGACGGAGTAGAAGCCGAAGATGGTCCGGTGCTGGTACTGGAACCACGCGAAGTACCCACCGATGAACCCGGCCATGATGGCGCCGGCCCGCCAGTCCCGGCGCACGACCCAGTGGTAGGCGAGGAAGAAGATGGAGATCGTGCCCAGCCACCACACGGGAAGCGTGCCGACCGACGTGATGGCCTTCGAGCAGACGGACGCCGTGCAGCCGTCGTGCCCCAGCTTGGGCCCTTCGTAGAAGAACGAGGTCGGCCGCGCCTGGACCGTCCAGCCCCAGGGGTTCTCCATGTACGGGTGGGGCGAGCTGAGGTTGATGTTGAAGTTCCAGACGTCCTTCTCGTACTGCGCGAGCGAGCGGAGAGCCGGCGGGAGCCACCTGATCCCCTTGCCGGGGTTCTGGGCGGCCCACTGCCGGTCGTAGCCGTACCGGGAGAGGAACCACCCGGTCCAGCTCGTCAGGTAGACGGCAGCCGCGGTGAGGACCAGGGTGAGGACGGCATACGGACCGTCCATGACGACCGCGGAGCGGAACCAGCGTCGTATGCCGGCCGCCCGGCGGGCACCCATGTCCCACCAGATCGTCATGATCCCGAACGCGGCGAGGTAGTAGAGCCCGGACCACTTCGTCCCGATGCACAGGCCCAGAAGGACCCCCGCGGCCCACCGCCACGGGCGCCCTCCGAGCCATGTGGTCCAGCGGGGCGCGGTGTCGGCCGGGAGAGCGCCGACGGTATCGGCGAGCCGGGCCCGGGTCCGGTCCCGGTCGAGCAGGAGGGCACAGAACGCGGCGAGCCCCCAGAACATGACGATCGAGTCGAGGATGGCGGTGCGCGAGAGCACGAAGTGGTGACCCTCGAAGGCGAGCAGGAAGGCGGCGATCCCTCCCAACGCCGTCGACCCGAACATCCGCCGGGCCGCGCGGCCGACCATGAGGATGGACAGGGTACCCATGAGCGCGACGGTGAACCGCCAGCCGACCGAGCTGCCCTGGCCGAAGATGAGCTCGCCGACGGCGATGCACCATTTGCCGACCGGGGGGTGGACGACCATGTCGCCGTCCGTCGAGTTCCAGACGGCCGTCATCCCGTGGGTGAAGAGGGCGTCAGGACTCTTGATGGCCGACTGCACCCGCATCTCGACGCCGTAGTCGATCAGGGACGAGGCCTGCTTGACGTAGTACGTCTCGTCGAAGACGAGCTGGTGAGGGCGGCCGAGGTCCCAGAACCGGAGGATGCCGCCGAGTGCCGCCATGAGGAGCGGCCAGAACCAGCCCCAGAGCCGGTCGGTCGGCCGGTGCCCGAGGAGGCGCGCACGCAGGGCCTCGGCGCGGGTCATAGCAGGGAATCCTACGGTGGCCAGGGTGGGCCGCAGCCGTGGCCGTTCCCCGCGAAGGGGAGCCTTCAGGGCGCGGTGCTGCGCGACGCGGACGGCCCCGGGGTCGCGGTCAGGGCGCCGGCGGCCTCGGCCGCTGGCGAGCTGCCCGACCACCCGCCTGAACGACGATCCAGCCGAAACCGGGCCACCGGTGGACCGCCTCCAGCCAGCCGGACGTTACGGCCACGCTGGGCGCGTGCTGACCCCAGGGGAGGGTGGAGGCCCGGCGGCCCGTGGGCCGTGCCGCTGCCACGACACCGTCGACAGCCCGTCGCGGCCGTGTCGCCGGTGTTGATACTTGGGCCCATGAGCGACGGCGTCCTGGTCCTGGCGGCAACCCCGATCGGCGACGTCCGTGACGCCTCCCCCCGGCTCGCGGCCGAGCTGGCGTCGGCCGACCTCGTCGCGGCGGAGGACACACGCCGGCTCAAGCGGCTGTGCGCGGACCTCGGGGTGACGCCCGCGGGGCGCGTCCTGTCACACCATGAGCACAACGAGACGGCACGGCTGCCCGTGCTCGTCGACGCGCTGAGGTCGGGAGCACGGGTTGTCGTCGTCACGGACGCGGGGATGCCCTCGGTGTCCGACCCGGGCTTCCGTCTCGTCACCGCGGCCGTCGCCGAGGGGATCACCGTCACGTGTGTCCCGGGTCCCAGCGCGGTCCTCATGGCGCTGGCCGTCTCCGGCCTTCCGGTGGACCGCTTCTGTTTCGAGGGCTTCCTGCCGCGTCGCCCCGGTGAGCGTGCCCGAGCCCTCGCCGGGCTGCGTGCGGAGCGGCGCACCCTCGTCTTCTTCGAGGCGCCGCACCGTGCCGAGGCAACCCTGTCCGCCATGGCCGCCGTGTTCGGCGCAGACCGTCATGGCGCCGTCTGCCGGGAGCTGACCAAGCCGTGGGAGGAGGTCGTCCGCGGCGACCTCGCGTCCCTCGCCGAGTGGGCCCGTGGCGGCGTCAGGGGCGAGCTGACCCTCGTCGTCGCGGGGGCGAGCCCGGTGGCACCAGACTTCGATGCCGCGGTGGCGGACGTCCGGCTGCGGGTCGCCGCTGGCGAGCGTCTCTCCGACGTATGTGCCGAGGTCGCGGCCGCCACCGGGCTCCGGCGACGTGACCTCTACCAGGCGGGGCTGGGTCCCGACGCGACCTCCGGGTGAATCTCACACGCCGACAATGAGACCCGCCGGGTGCCCGGCCGCGGCGTCACGGTAGTTTCACCCTGTGGCAACGACGACATCACCCCCGCGACCGCGCACCGCGCGCTCGACGACCGTCTGGCTCAAGGTGCTCATGGCCGGCACCGGCCTCCTCTTCGCCCTCTTCGTCCTCGCGCACATGTATGGCAACCTCAAGTTGCTCGTGAGCGAGCAGGCATACAACACCTACGCCGAGCACCTTCGGACCTTTGGTGTGCCGATGCTTCCGAACTCGGGCCTCCTGTGGATCCTGCGCGCGGTGCTCATCGTCGCCCTCATCGTCCACGTCTACGCGGCCGTCACCCTCTGGGCGCGCGCGAGCGGCGCCCGGTCGGTCCGCTACGCCGTCAAGAAGGCGGTGGCGCAGTCGGCGTCCAGCAAGACGATGCGCTGGGGTGGCGTGTTCATCCTCGTGTTCCTTGTCTGGCACCTCCTCGAGTTCACCATCGTCAAGATCGACGTCAGCGGCAAGGGCGCGACGGGGAACAACCCCTACCGTCTCGTCGTCGACTCCTTCCAGACCCCGTGGCTGACCCTCATCTACGTTCTGGCGATGCTGGCCCTCTACATGCACCTCGCGCACGGCGTCTTCAGCGCCCAGCAGACCCTCGGGTGGACGTCCTCGGCACGCACGTACCGTCAGGCCCAGATCATCGGACACGTCGTCGCCGGCATCGTCGTCCTCGGCTTCCTCATCCCCCCGCTGGCGATCCTCGTCGGATTGGTGAAGTGACTGACATGACCGACCTCATCGACGGCCTCTACTCGCTCGGTGACCCCATCCAGGACACGAAGGCGCCGGCGGGGCCAATCGACAAGAAGTGGACCCAACGCAAGTTCGAGGCCAAGCTCGTCAACCCGACCAACCGACGCAAGCTCACCGTCATCATCGTCGGCACGGGCCTCGCCGGCGCGTCGGCCGGCGCGACGCTCGGCGAGGCGGGCTACCGGGTCAAGTCCTTCTGCTTCCAGGACTCCCCGCGCCGGGCCCACTCCATCGCCGCACAGGGCGGCATCAACGCGGCGAAGAACTACAAGGAGGACGGCGACTCGACGTACCGCCTCTTCTACGACACGGTCAAGGGCGGCGACTACCGCGCCCGGGAGACGAACGTCTACCGCCTCGCCGAGGTGAGCGCCAGCATCATCGACCAGTGCGTCGCCCAGGGCGTCCCGTTCGCCCGCGAGTACGGCGGCCTCCTCGACAACCGCTCGTTCGGCGGGGTCCAGGTGTCCCGAACCTTCTACGCCCGCGGGCAGACGGGCCAGCAGCTGCTCATCGGGGCCTACCAGGCGCTCGAGCGGCAGATCGCCGCCGGCACCGTCGAGATGTTCTCCCGCCACGAGATGCTCGAGCTCGTCGTCGTCGACGGCAAGGCGCGCGGGATCATCGCCCGCGACCTCGTCACCGGCGAGATCCAGACGCACTACGCCGATGCCGTCGTCCTCGCCTCCGGCGGCTACGGCAACGTCTTCTACCTCTCGACGAACGCCATGGGCTCCAACGTCACGGCGACATGGCGAGCCCACCGCAAGGGCGCCTACTTCGGCAACCCGTGCTACACGCAGATCCACCCGACGTGTATCCCCGTGGCCGGTGAGCACCAGAGCAAGCTGACGCTCATGTCGGAGTCGCTGCGCAACGACGGCCGGATCTGGGTCCCGAAGAAGGTCGAGGACTGCGAGAAGAACCCGAACGACATCCCCGAGGAGGACCGCGACTACTACCTCGAGCGCATCTACCCGGCGTTCGGCAACCTCGTCCCGCGTGACATCGCCTCCCGCCAGGCAAAGAACGTATGCGACGAGGGTCGCGGCGTCGGGCCGGTCGTCGGCGACAAGCGCCGCGGCGTCTACCTCGACTTCTCCGAGGCGTTCGGTCGGATCGGCAAGGAAGCGGTCGCCGCCAAGTACGACAACCTCTTCGAGATGTACAAGCGGATCACGGGCGACGACCCGTACGAGGTCCCCATGCGCATCTACCCGGCGGTCCACTACACGATGGGCGGCCTCTGGGTCGACTACGACCTCCAGTCGACGATCCCAGGCCTGTTCGTCACCGGCGAGGCGAACTTCTCCGACCACGGTGCCAACCGGCTCGGTGCGTCGGCTCTCATGCAGGGGCTCGCCGACGGCTACTTCGTCCTCCCGAACACGATCCGGGACTACCTTGCCGCCGGTCCCTTCCCCGACATCGACGAGAGCACGCCCGAGGTCCGGCAGGCCCGGCAACAGGTCGCCGACCGGGTCCACCACTTCCTCACCGTGCAGGGCACCCGCAGTGTCGACAGCTACCACAAGGAGCTGGGCCACATCATGTGGGAGCACTGCGGCATGGAACGGACCGCGGAGGGGCTGAGGACCGGGATCGACAAGATCCGTGAGCTACGCGCCGACTTCTGGCGGAACGTCCGCGTCCTCGGCGAGAACGAACAGCTCAACCAGAGCCTGGAGAAGGCCGGTCGCGTGGCCGACTTCCTCGAGCTCGGCGAGCTCATCTGCATCGACGCCCTCCATCGGCGTGAGTCCTGCGGCGGTCACTTCCGTGCCGAGTCCCAGACTGAGGACGGCGAGGCGCTCCGACACGACGACGAGTACGCCTACGTCGCCGCGTGGGAGTTCACGGGAACGGGCGCGGAAGGCCAGATCGGCGCCCCGGTCCTCCACAAGGAGGACCTTGTCTACGAGTTCATCGAGCTGAAGCAGCGGAGCTACAAGTGACCACCCCACACAGTTCCACGTTCCTTCGTCACTCCACTACCGCGCGGGGGCTCCGATGAACCTGACCCTGAAGATCTGGCGCCAGGCCGGACCCGACGCCAAGGGCGAGCTGGTCACCTACCAGGTCCAGGACATCAGCCCCGACATGTCCTTCCTCGAGATGCTCGACGTGCTCAACGAGCGGCTCAACGACGAGGGCAGGGAGCCGATCGCCTTTGACAGCGACTGTCGCGAGGGCATCTGCGGGATGTGCGGGCTCATGATCTCCGGCGAGGCCCACGGCCCGGAGAAGGCGACGACATGCCAGCTCCACATGCGGACGTTCACCGACGGCGACGTCATCACCGTCGAACCGTGGCGCGCCGACCCGTTCCCGGTGGTCCGCGACCTCGTCGTCGACCGCGGCGCCTTCGACCGCATCATCCAGGCGGGCGGGTTCATCTCGGTCAACACCGGGGCGGCGCCGGAGGCTCATAGCAGCCTCGTGCCGATGGAGCACGCGATGCGCGCGTTCCAGGCAGCCGAGTGCATCGGCTGCGGTGCGTGTGTCGCGGCGTGCCCGAACGCCAGCGCCATGCTGTTCCTCGGGGCGAAGGTCACCCACCTCGGTGAGCTCCCCCAGGGGCAGCCGGAGCGGTGGGGACGCGTCGTCGCGATGCTCAACCAGCACGACCTCGAGGGGTTCGGCGGGTGTCAGAACCTCGGCGAATGCTCGTACGCCTGCCCCAAGGGCATCCCGCAGGACGTCATCAGCACGCTGAACCACGACCTCCGGAAGGCCATGGCCAAGGGCCGCTAGACCGGGGGGTCGGGCGGCGCGGCATACGGCACCGCGCAACCTCCTCGACGCCGTGGGGAACCGAGCCGGGCGAAGGGCGAGGCGGCTCAGAGCCAGCCGAGGCGGTCCTTGAGCAGGGTGTAGCCGACGAAGGCGACGACGTCGAGGAGCGTGTGGGCGACGACGAGCGGCCCCACGCGCCTGGTCCGCCGG
>JAJXUB010000062.1 GCA_021783215.1 Actinomycetes bacterium
TGAAGGAGCGGGTCCATCAGGCTCTATGCGGACGGCTTGGTCAATGCGACGAAGGCACCTCGCCGGTCCCACACCATGGCAGCCGGGCGCCCAGCCTCACGCGGCGGGGACCCGCTACACCGAGGTGGCGACCTGGTTGAACAGGCTGCTGAGGTTCGTCCCGAGGAGCGCAACGGCCACAATGATGACGACAGCGATGAGAGCGACCATGAGGCCGTACTCCACCGCCGTCGCGCCCTCCTCGGCCGAACGAATACGCTGCTGAAGGTTGACGAGAGCCTTGGTCACGGCCCGTCCCCTTTCGAGTCGAGATGCCGAGAGATACCTCGGACGTCGACCATGGTCCAGCCGTGCGGCCGCTCACACATCCTCCGACCATCCATCACCTGATGGCTGTTCGGATGATGCGCCGTCACTCGTTGGGCCCTTTTCCCGACACAACCGGGCCCCGCGGCCAGCGAACGTGACCCCGTGGCGGCAAGCCCAAGTAGCCTGCACAAGGTGCACGCCCGTCGAGCCGGAGAATGGGCCCTGGCGGCCGCCGCGGTCGCTACCGCCGTCGTGGGCGGCCTTCTTGTGCGACTGCACACGGTGCCCGACCCCGACCTCTGGCTGCACCTGCGGATCGGACAGGTTCTCGCTCGGGGCGGCACGTTTGGGCTCCCCGACCCGTTGGTCTCCCTCGCCGATCGGGCGTACTCGCCGACCCAATGGCTCGCCGAGCTGCTCGGGTACCGCGTGTGGGAGGTCGCAGGGCTACCGGGGGTCGAGGTCCTGCGAGACCTCGGCGTCCTCGCACTCGGCGCGTGCCTGCTGTTCGGGACGCGCTCGCGCGCAGCGGCGCAGCCCGCGGCCATCGCCGCGATGGTCGCTCTGTTCGGCTCCGCGGCAGGCTGGGGCGAGCGACCGCAGCTCCTGGGGCTTGTCCTCTTCGCCGGGGTGTATGCCGCGTGGCTTAGGGCCGTCGACGGACGCGGGCTGCCCCTATGGGTCGTCCCGTCCACCTGGGTCTGGGCCGGCGTCCACGGCACCTGGGTCACCGGCATCGGCTTGGGTCTGCTCGTGATTCTCGGCGGGGTCCTCGACGGTCGCCTGGCCTATCGTCGCGCCATCTCACTGGGCGGCGTCCTCGTCGCCGCTCTGCTCGCCGGGCTCATGACACCACTGGGCACCGCCGCCCTGACCGAGCCCTTTCGTGTGTCCGCAGCACTGACCGGACACGTCAACGAGTGGCAGCGACCGTCGGCGGGGAACCTCCTCATGTGGGCCGTGCTCCTCGGCGCGATCCTCATCGCCTTCGAGTGGTTCCGTCACGGACAGTGGTCACCGAGCCGGGTTCTGCTTCTGCTGACGGCGGTCGTCAACGCCCTGTTCATGGTCCGCCTCATCGCGTTGGGCGCCATCATGCTCGCGCCCCTGCTCGCCGAGGCCCTCGACGGGCAGGGGGCCACTCGGCTCGCCGTTCGCCGACGTACGCAGCTCTGGGTCTGGGGCATGGCGGCGGCCGTCTTCCTCGGAATCTGCCTACCGAAAGCCTTGACGCCCTCCCAAGGCCCCCTGCCCCCATCGGTGGACCAGGCCGTCGCCTCAGCTGCGCCCGGATCGACGATCGCGGTCGATCTCCGCGTGTCCGGATGGGTCCTCTGGCGGTTCCCTGGTCAGCGCCCCCTGCGTGACCTACGCAGCGAGCTCTATGCACCGGCCACGGCAGCGGCATACGACCGCTTCATGTCGGGGAGCACGGGTTGGGACTCGTATGCCACTGTGCACGCCGTCCGCGGAATCCTGGTTCGTGATGCTTCACCCCTCGCGCGACTGCTCGCTGGGCGCCGGGACTGGCAGTCGACGGCGCACGAGCAGCACTGGCAGTTCTGGGTGCGGTCGCCTTAGCGGCCGAGAAGGTCCCACCCCCCGACCGGAACAAGGACGTGCCACCCGCCGGGATGGACACCCCTCGGGAGCACGGCCAGGACGTCTCGAGACAGGTCCGCCGGCAGGCGGTCGGGATGATGCAGGAATGCGAGATACGCGACCTGTGTCGCCCTCGGAAAGGCGTCGATCGGGTTGCTGGCCCACACGCGCACCCCCTGCTGAGCCAGCGTCTCGGCCAACGGCTCGGGCGCGAGCACGGTCCGTCCCGCAGCAACAGCACGGATCTTCCGAGCGGCGGTGAGGTCGGGAGGCCCGGCGGCGGGACCCCGCAGCGTTACGAGAGCACACGCCATGATCGCGGCCGCCGCAAGGACAGACCATGTGGGCCGAGCCTTGGCCGGCCGGGCTTCGTGCGAGCCGGCACACAGCGGCGCGAGGAAGAGCAAGAGCCAGACGCCGTTCCTGGCCGTAGCGACTGCGCCGATGCCAAGGCCCACGATCGCTGCGAGCTCCCAGAGAGGAGGTCTGGACCGAGCGGCCAGGATGACGAGGCCGACGGCGGCCAGAGCCAGGAGAGCTCCGGGGACGGTTGTGACGTCAAGCTGCGCCCAAAGCTCCGTGCCCTGCCGGGCCGCCTCGTTGGCCAACACGCCCGCGTAGTAGGCGGGAGTCCGTTCTAGGGCGGGCGTCGCACACAGCGCGAGAAGGATCGCCAAACCGACAAGCACCGACTCCACGGGGCGTCGCCGACCCCGTGACAAGGCGACCTGGACGAGGGCAACCGCCGCACCGATGAGCACTCCCCCATGCAGGTTCGCCCACAGGGCGAGCAGTGCGACCACCCACCAGATGCCGCCGGAGGGTCGCACATGCTGACGGCGGAGCAACAGGATCAGGACGGTGAAGGGCACCAGCGAAAGGGACGGCAGGCGGGCCAGCCCGAACGTGAACAGGCTCCCGGCCACAACAAGGACGAGGATGACGGCGACGCGACCAGGTCCCGCACCGCGCTGGCGTGCCTGCTCAACCGTCAACCCAAGCGTCGCCGCGACGAGGAGAACGTGAAGGGATGCCACTCCCGCGGCGCCGGCGGCGTTGGCTCCCGAAAGGACGAGCTCGCCGAGGACAAGCGGGTTGGGCCAGCTAGGGTGCGCGGCGGCCGCGAACGGGACACCAGCAGGGACATGACCACTGGAGCGAACGGTGTCGCCCAACGCGACCGCCCAGTAGGTGTCCGCCCCGACGACAACGAACCAGCCGGTCAGCAGAACCGCGGCGGCCAGCGCAATGAGGTCCCAGCGCATCCCCCGGGCCGGGCCGGTCGTCACACCCGCGCCATTCTCGAACCGAGCCGGCGGCGGAAGGACACGGCGGCCATGATGCACCACTACTCGACGTCAGACACGCGCGGCGGCGGTTCGCGGTGAGTCACCGCTGCGGCGGGGACGACGATGGCAGTGGGACCGGGGAGCCGACAGCCCGCGATGCGGGGTTGCCGCAAGCGGGCGGCAACGGTGTGCTCGGTCGCACCCACGCCTTGCGATTGCGACGCCGAACGATGACCTCGACGCGGTGTCGAACGCCAACGCTGGGCTGTCAGCCCCACTCGTCCACATAAAGATCCAGCTCCAACGAGCCGGGATCACCGTATGCCGAGAAGTCCGTGACACCTGACTCCCGCAGGAGCGTGTCGTCGATGAAGAAGTTGCCCGTGCACGTGCGAGGGTCCCGGGTGAGGATCTCGTAGGCGGCGTCGGCCATGACCTGCGGCGAGCGGCTCCGCGCGATGAGCTCCTCGCCACCGAGGATGTTGCGCACCGCGGCCGTCGCGATCGTCGTGCGGGGCCACAGGCTGTTGACGCCGATCCCCATGGGACGCAGCTCCTCGGCGAGCCCGAGGGTCACCAGGCTCATCCCGTACTTGGCGATCGTGTAGCCGAGATACCCGCCGACCCACTTCGGGGCGAGGTTTATCGGCGGCGAGAGGGTCAGCACGTGGGCGGCTCCCGAGGCCTGAAGGTACGGCAACGAGGTCTTCGCGAGCAGGAACGAGCCCCGGGCGTTGATGTCCTGCATGAGGTCATACTTCTTCATCGACAGGGTCGCCGTCGGGCTCAGGTCGATGGCGCTCGCGTTGTTGACGACGATGTCGATACCGCCGAAGCGGCGCCCCACCTGTTCCACCGCCGCGGCCACGGAGTCGTCGTCGCGGACGTCGCCGACGATCGGTAACGCGTGTCCCCCCGCCGCGTCGATGGCTTCGGCGGCCGTGTAGACGGTCCCCTCGAGACGCGGGTGCGGCTCGGCCGTCTTGGCCAGGATGGCGATGTTCGCGCCGTCGGCGGCCGCGCGAAGGGCGATGGCTAGCCCGATCCCCCGGCTTCCTCCCGACATGAGGACCGTTCGTCCCTGCAAGGTGGTCATGCGGCTCCTTCCGACCGACGTCGCGGCGTTGGTTCAGCGGGTCACGGCGGCGCTGCCGCCGGTGCGTTCGCGGCGCAGCTCTCGCTTGAGCACCTTGCCGGTGGCGTTGCGCGGCAAGGCGTCAACGAACGCGATCTCGCGTGGCGCCTTGAAGTGGGCGATCCGCTCCCGGGTCCAGCTCATGAGTGCGTCAGGGGTGAGGTCGCTGCCCTCCCTGACCGCGACGATCCCGATGACCCGCTCGCCCCATCTCTCGTCGGGTATACCGATGACCGCGACCTCGTTGACGTCGGGGTGACCGTAGATGACCTGCTCGACCTCGATGGGGTAGACGTTCTCGCCGCCGGTGATGACCAGGTCCTTCTTGCGGTCGACGAGCGTGTAGTACCCGTCGTCGTCCACCCGTGCCATGTCCCCGGTGTGGAACCACCCGCCGCGGAACGCGTCGGCCGTCTCCCCCGGCAGGTTCCAGTACCCGACGAACACATTGGGTCCGCGCACCGCAAGCTCGCCGACCATGCCCGGCGCGACCTGCCGACCCTCGTCGTCGACGACCCGGAAGTCCATGTGCATGACCGGACGCCCGATCGAGCCCGCGTGCGAGAGGACGTCCTCCGGGGAAAGGCAGGCGGCGTTCGGCGAGGTCTCGGTCATGCCGAAGCCCTCGGTGAACTCCATCCCCTGGGCCTGCAGGCTCCGGATGACGGGGAGCGGGCATGGAGCGCCACCGGTCACCGCGAAGGTCAGCGACGACAGGTCGCGGGTCGAGCCCTCCATCGCTCTGGCGACCGCCGCCCACATGGCGGGGACGAGGAACGCCTTCGTGACGGCATATCTCTCCACGGCCTCCAGCCATGTCTCCGGGCTGAATGCCTCCATGACGACGGTGGCGGCGCCGATGTGCGCGAACGGCAGCGTATGCACGCCGAGGGCGCCGATGTGGAAGAGCGGCGCCGCGGAGATCGTGACATCCTCGCGCCCGAGGCCGGCGCCGAAGCCGAAGGCGTTGCAGGCGTTGAAGAAGAAGTTGCGATGCGTGAGCATCGCCCCCTTGGGGACCCCGGTCGTGCCCGACGTGTACATGATGACGCTGACGTCGGTGTCGAGGACGTCCCGGACGACCCGGTCCGGTGAACCCTCGGCCAGCAGACGCCCGTACTCGCCGTCGTCGCCGCCGGCGCGCTCGGCGGCCATCGGGATCGTCACGTGGTGACGCGCGAACCCGTACTCGGCGAGGACCGCCTCGGCCAGCCCGGCGAGCCCGGTCGAGGAGAACAGGAACGAGGCACCGGAGTCGGCGAGCACGTAGGCGGCCTCCCGCGGCGAGAGCCGGAAGTTGACCGGGACCGTGATCGCGCCGAGCTTGGCGACCGCGAAGTACACCTCCATCATCTGCGGGCTGTTCAACGTCAGCAGGCCGACCCGGTCGCCCCGGCGGACCCCTCGCCTGGCGAGGGCGTCCGCGAGCCGGTTCGTGCGCCCTTCGAGCTCGCGGTACGTCAGCTCCCGGCCTCCGATGTCGTCGACGAGGGCCGTCCGGCCGCCGTTTCGCAGCGCCTGGACGGTTACCCAGTTGCCGAACCCGTTGTCCATGGTCCTCCTCCAGCCGTGGGGATGGATGTTGTCGAAGGCGCCATCAGGCGGGTAGTCCGTCAAGCCGGGCGAGCACGTGAAGCATGACCTCGTCGGCACCGCCACCGATTGAGCCGAGCCGGGCATCACGGACGAACCGCGCAGGCCAAGTCTCCTCCATGTAGCCCATGCCGCCGTGGAACTGCAGGCACCAGTCGGCGACCTCGCGGATGAGCCGGCCCGACTTGAGCTTGGCAACCGATGCCATCCGGGTGATGTCCGCTCCCGCCATGTGCGCCTCGCAGACGGCGAGATTGTGGCTGCGCAGCAGGTCGGTCTCCGCCTGCAGCTCGGTGAGCCGGAAGGTGACGTACTGCCGGTCCGCGAGGGGCTTCCCGAACACGGTGCGGTCGTGGACGAACTGCCGTGTGCGGGCCAACGCCTTGTCACACGCACCGACGGTCGAGTACGCGGCATACATGCGCTCGATGACGAACTGCTCCATCTGCTGCTGGAAACCGCGACCGATCTCGCCGATCGTGTTCTCGACCGGGACCCGGACCTCGTCGAGGACGAGCTCGGCGGTGTCTGAGCAACGGTTGCCCAGCTTGCTCAGGGTGCGCGGGACGGAGAAGCCAGGGCTGTCCGTCGGCACGATGATCTGCGACATCCCTCGGAAGCCGCCCTCGTCCGAGGTCCGTGCGAGCAGGCATATCCAGTCGGCCTGGGCGCCGTTGGTGATGTACATCTTGCGGCCGGTGACCACCCAGTCGTCGCCGTCGCGGCGAGCGCGGGTACGCAGCCGGGACACGTCCGACCCCGTGTCCGGTTCGGTGACCGCGATGGCGGCGACGGCGGTCCCGGCGATGGCGGGCGCGAGGAACCGCTCCTTCTGCTCATCCGTGCCGAGGCGAGCGAGGGACGGTGTCGCCATCATCGACTGCACGCCGATGGCGAGACTTGCGCCCGCGGCGTCGCACCGGCCGAGCTCCTCGGCCGCGACCATCTGGAAGGAGTGGTCGGCCCCCTCGCCGCCGTATGCCGGGTCGTACTCGAGGCCGAGCAGCCCGACGGCCGCAGCGTGCGGGAACACCTCATGGGCGGGCAGCCGGCCTGCCGCCTCCCAGCCGTCGACGTGGGGGTTGAGCTTGGTGTCGACGAAGTTGCGCACGCTGTCCCGGAAGGCCTGGTGCTCGGCGGTGAGGCGCATGCGGCAGACAGTAGCGGCCCGTTCACCCAAAAACAAGCATGCTTGCTTGTTTATCGGATCCGTGTCATCCTCGGCGCATGAGCGACACCGTGCAGGCCTTCCTCGACGAGGCCGCGGATCTCGACGCCCTCGTCGCCCCCCTCGAGGAGGCCGGCTGGTCGCGGCAGACTCCTGCCGTCGGCTGGACCGTGGGCCACCAGATCGCGCATCTGGCGTGGACCGACCACGTGGCGCGCATGGCGGCGGTCGACCCGGACACGTTCGCTGCCGTCGTCGCAGAGGCCTCAGCCGCACCACTGACGTTCGTCGACGCGCAGGCGGACGTCGGGGCAGCTCGGCCGCCGGCCGAGCTGCTGGCCGACTGGCGCGAGGGGCGGGCTGCCCTCGCCGTCGCCCTGCGCGCCGCCGGTCCCACGACCAAGCTGCCCTGGTTCGGTCCCCCGATGAGTCCTCGCTCGATGGCCACGGCACGCCTCATGGAGACCTGGGCGCACGGCCAGGACGTCGCCGACGCCCTTGGGGTGCGGCGCGCACCGACAGACCGGCTCCGCGACGTATGCCACCTCGGCGTGGTGACCCGCGACTTCGCCTACCGGATCAACGGCCGGCCGACGCCGGCCGACGAGTTCCGCATCGAGCTGACGGGCCCATCGGGTGACACGTGGAGCTGGGGGCCGCCGGACGCGCCGGGCCGGGTCAGCGGGACGGCCGAGGACTTCGCTCTCGTCGTCACCCAGCGACGTGAGCTCGAGGACACCGGCCTGGTCGCCACGGGTGAGGCGGCTCACTGGCTGGGCTTCGCGCAAGCCTTCGCCGGCCCGCCCAAGTCCGTCAACCGGAACACGAGGGCCTGATCATGCCCGAGGACGTCCTGCGGATCGGCAACTGCTCGGCCTTCTACGGCGACCGGCAGTCCGCGATGCGCGAGATGCTCGAGGGCGGCCGGTTGGACGTCCTCACCGGCGACTACCTCGCCGAGCTGACGATGCTCATCCTCGGCAAGGACCGGATGCGCGACACCTCGCTCGGCTACGCCCGAAGCTTCCTCCGCCAGCTCGAGGAGTGCCTCGGCCTGGCCCAGGACCGGCACGTGCGCATCGTCGCGAACGCCGGTGGTCTCAACCCGCTGGGCCTCGCCGACGCCGTGCGCTCGCTCGCGGAACGCCTGGGCCTGGACGTCCGCGTCGCCGCGGTCCACGGGGACGACCTGACGGCCCGCTCCGAACAGCTGGGACTCGGGACGGCCCTGGCCGCCAACGCCTACCTCGGTGCGTTCGGGATCGCGGAGGCCTGCCGTACCGGCGCCGACATCGTCGTCACCGGGCGGGTCACCGACGGGTCGGTCGTCATCGGGCCCGCGATCGCGCACTTCGGGTGGGGACGCACCGACTACGACGCCCTGGCCGGGGCCACGGTCGCCGGTCACCTCATCGAGTGCGGAACCCAGGTGACGGGCGGCAACCTCTCCTTCTTCCGCGAGGTCCCCGACCTGGTGCGGCCCGGCTACCCCATCGCCGAGCTGCACCGGGACGGCAGCTGCACGATCACAAAACACGCCGGCACGGCAGGGGCCGTCACCCTCGACACCGTCACCGCCCAGCTCCTCTACGAGATCCAGGACGCGAGGTATGCCGGCCCCGACGTGACGACCCGGCTCGACTCGATCCGGCTCGCCGACGACGGACCGGACCGCGTGCGCGCGCACGGCGTCACCGGCGAACCGCCCCCGCCGACCCTGAAGGTCTCGTGTGTCGCCATCGGTGGGTACCGGAACGAGATGACCTTCGTGCTGACGGGGCTGGACATCGAGGCGAAGGCCGGTCTCGCCCGAACCCAGGTCGAAGATGCCCTCCCCGTGCGGCCGGCGGAGCTGAGCTGGACCCTGGCGCGGACCGAGCACACCGACCCAGACACCCAGGCCAGGGCCTCGGCAAGCCTCACGGTCGTCGCCAGGGACCGCGACGAGCGCCTCGTCGGCCGGGCCTTCGCCAACGCCGCGGTCGAGGTGGCCCTGTCCTCCTACCCCGGCTGCTTCCTGACGGCCCCGCCGGCAGGGGGCTCCGTCTTCGGGGTGTTCACGCCCGGCTATGTGGCGCAGCACGTGCCCGAGCACACCGTCCTCCTGCCCGACGGGTCGAGCGTCCGCATCGACGCGCCGGCGACCACTCGGATCGTGGAGCCGCTCGCTGGTGACAACGGCCCCGAGCGCCGGTCCGACGCCCCGACACACCAGGTCCCCTTGGGCCGCCTCGTCGGCGCCCGTTCCGGGGACAAGGGTGGCAACGCCAACGTCGGCGTCTGGGCCCGCGATGACGCGGCATACGAGTGGCTGGCCGGTTTCCTTACCACCGACCGGCTGTGCGATCTCCTCCCCGAGGTCCGCGGACTGCGGGTCGTCCGGACCCCCCTGCCGGCGATCCGCTCGCTCAACTTCGTCATCGAGGGCCTGCTCGGCAAGGGCGTGGCGTACGGGGCACGTTTCGACCCGCAGGCCAAGGCACTGGGCGAGTGGCTGCGGGCGCGGCTCGTCGACATCCCGCAGCGGCTGCTGGAAGGAGCGGACGAATGAGCCACGAGGACTGGAACACCACGGAGCTGAACGGTTTGCGCGACTCGGTGCGTGAGTTCGTCCGCCGTGAGGTCCTGCCCCACCAGGACGAGTGGGAACGGCTCGGTGAGCTGCCGCGCGAGCTGCACCGCCGCGCCGGCGAGAAGGGCCTGCTGGGCGCCGCGTTCCCGGAGGGAGCCGGCGGCGGGGGTGGTGGCCAGAGGGAGTCGGTGGTCATCACGGAAGCCCTGCACGAAGCGGGCGCCGCCGGCGGTGTCTACGCCTCCCTGTTCACCTCCGGCATCGCCTGCCCCCACATCGTCGCCATGCAGGACGAGGAGCAGATTGAGCGATGGGTGCGCCCGGCGCTGGCCGGAGAGCTCATCGGTGCGCTCGCGATCACCGAGCCGGGTGGCGGATCCGACGTGGGCGGCCTCATCACGACGGCGCGCCGCGACGGGGCCGAGTACGTCGTCAACGGCGCGAAGACCTTCATCACGTCCGGCTGCCGGGCCGACTTCGTGACGACCGCGGTGCGCACCGGTGGAACGGACCTGCCCGGCGCTCGCGGGATCTCGCTGCTCGTCCTTGAGCGGGGTATGCCGGGTTTCGAGGTCTCCCGCAAGCTCGACAAGATGGGCTGGCGGTCCTCGGACACGGCCGAGCTGTCCTTCACCGACGTCCGGGTGCCGGTCGGGAACCTCGTCGGCCCCGAGAACTCCGGGTTCGAGCTCATCGGCGTCGGCTTCCTGTCCGAGCGGATCGGCATCGCGGCGCAGGCCTACTCCCAGGCGCAGCGCTGCCTCGACCTGACCGTCGAGTGGTGCCGCCAGCGGAAGACGTTCGGCGAGCCGCTCATCGCCCGCCAGGCGGTCCAGAACACTCTCGCCGAGATGGCGATGCGGATCGACGTGGCGCGCACCTACACGCGCAACGTCGTCGACCGCTTCGAGAGCGGGGAACGGGTCGAGGACCTCATCCCGCAGATCTGCTTCGCCAAGAACACGGCCACCAAGTCCGGCGAATGGGTTGCCAACGAGGCCGTCCAGCTCTTCGGCGGGATGGGATACATGAGCGAGTCCGAGGTCGAGCGGCAGTACCGGGACATGCGCATTCTCGGCATCGGCGGCGGGACCGTCGAGATCCTCACGCAGCTGGCCGCGCGACGCCTCGGGTACACGGCATGACGAGGCTCCACAGCACTTTCGACCCCTCCGGCGCCGAGGCGAGGGCCAACGCCCAGGCGATGTGCGAGCAGCTGGAGGAGATCGGCCAACAGGTGGCCCTCGCCCTCGCCGGCGGCGGCCCCCAGTACGTCGATCGCCATCACGCACGCGGCAAGCTGACGGCCCGTGAGCGGATCCAGCTCCTCCTCGACCGTGACTCCCCCTTCCTCGAGCTTGCCTCCCTCGCGGGCTACGGAAGCCCCTACACCGTCGGCGGGAGT
>JAJXUB010000063.1 GCA_021783215.1 Actinomycetes bacterium
CTCGCTCTCGGCCGGACCGGGGTCCTCGGAGCGTTGCTGTACCGCCTGTCCGGGTTGGCCCTTCCGTTCACGACGGCCGGCGCCGTGACCGCCGAGACGTTCGTCGCCATGCCGTTTCTCGTCCTGACCCTCGACGCGGCCTTCCGCGGCGCCGATCGCGGCCTTGGCGAGGCCGCCGAGACGCTCGGCGCCACCGGGTGGTACGCGTTCCGGCACGTGACCCTGCCGCTTGTCGCCCCGGCTCTCGTGTCGGGCCTGGCCCTGTCGTGGGCTCGTGCCCTCGGGGAGTTCGGCGCGACGATCACCTTCGCCGGCTCGTTCCCCGGCCGCACGGAGACGATGCCGCTGGCCGTCTACCTCGCCGTGGAGAGCGACCCAGAGGCCGCCATCGCCATGTCCCTGCTCCTGCTCCTCGTCTCCCTCGGGGTGCTGCTGTCGCTGCGTGGCCGCTGGGCGGACGGCTGGGCCCGGTGAGCGGGGCCCTCGTCCTGCACGACGCCGGACTGGCGCGCGGAAGCCTCGACCTGCGCGTCGACCTGCGCGTCGAACCCGGGGAGGTCACCGTCCTCATCGGTCCCAACGGCTCCGGAAAGACGAGCCTGCTGCGCGCCATCGCAGGCCTCACCCCACTGGCTCGCGGCCTGATCCGTCTCGGCGACCGCGTTCTCGACGACCCCGCCGCCCGGGTCTTCGTCGCACCGCGCGAGCGCCCCGTGGCGCTCGACTTCCAGGACCACCGTCTCTTCCCGCACCTGTCGGTACTCGACAACGTCGCCTTTCCGGTGCGGGCCGCCGGCTGGCGCCGCCGCGACGCACGCGGCGTCGCGTTGCGGCGGCTCGAGGAGGACGGCCTCGGTGACCTCGTCGACCGGCGCCCGGCCCAGCTGTCCGGTGGCCAGGCACAACGGGTGGCCCTGACGCGCGCGTTGGCGACCTCGCCCGCCGTCCTGCTCCTCGACGAGCCCATGTCGTCGCTCGATGCGGCCACGCGCGACCACACCCGTGCCATGCTGGCGCGGCACCTGCACGCCTTCGACGGACCCGTACTCGTCGTGACGCACGATCCCGTGGACGCGCTCCTCGTCGGCGACCGGATCGTCGTGCTCGAGCACGGCACCGTTACGCAGGACGGGTCGCCCACGGAGCTGACGAGCCGGCCGCGTTCGGCATACGTGGCGCGCCTGTTCGGCCTCAACCTCCTCTCCGGTGCCGTCGGCGACGACGGACACACGGTGGTCCTCGACGACGGGGGCCGCCTCACCGTCGCCGACGCACAGCCGCGGGGCGGGCGCGTCCGCGTCGCCCTGAGGCCGACCGCCCTGACCGTCCAGACGGCACCGCCGTCCCACGCGAGCCCACGCAACGCATGGCCCGCGAGGGTCACGGCCGTGGCCGTGCTCGGCGACCACGTCCGCCTGTCGACGACCGGACCGCCTGATGTCGTCGTGGAGGTCACCCCGGGCGCCGTCGCCGACCTCGGCCTCGGGGCGGGCACCGAGGTGTGGATCGCCGCCAAGGCGACCGACATCGAGGCCTACGAGGGGTAGCTTCGCTCACATGACGTTCTCGATCGTCGCGACGGACGGCGCCGCCTATGGCGTCGCCGTCGCGAGCAAGTTCCTGGCCGTCGGCGCGGTCGTTCCGGGCGCCCGCCACGGCGTCGGGGCCGTGGCGACCCAGTCCTTCGCCAAGGTGTCCTACATCGCGGACCTGCTCGACGCCCTCTCGGACGGGGAGAGTGCCGGCGCGGCCCTGGCCCGGCTCACCGCGGCGGACGAGCGGCGCGAAGAGCGCCAAGTCGGTGTCGTCGGCCCGACGGACGAGGCGACGTACACGGGCAGCGAGTGCACGACGTGGGCCGGCGGGGTGACCGGGCGGAGCGGCGCGACGGCGTACGCGATCCAGGGGAACGTCCTGACCGGCCCCGACGTCGTCCGGTCCATGGAGCGCGCCTGGGTCGCCGCCGACGGCGAGCCGTTCACCCGCCGGCTCGTCACGGCCCTTCTCGCCGGCGACGCGGCCGGTGGCGACCGACGCGGCCGGCAGAGCGCAGCCCTGTATGCCGTCCGCGCGGGGGCGGGGTACGACGCGTCAGGGGTGCTCGCCGACCTCCGGGTGGATGACCATGCGCAGGCGCCGGCGGAGCTGGCCCGGCTCGTCGACCTCGCCGAGCTCTACTTCGGCGGCCCGGAGGACGTCCAGCCCCTCGCCGGCCCGCTGGCCGACGAGGTGCGGACCCGGCTCGCCTCGCTCGGCCGCCACCGCGCGAGCCTCGCCGAGGACCTGGCCGACTGGGCCGGCGAGGTCAACCTCGAGATGCGCCTCAGCCGCGACGGCATCGACCGTCGCGTCCTCGAGGAGCTGCGCCGGTCCACGACGGCCTAGCGGCGCTCGACGACCCACCACGCCGCATACGGAGCGAGCCAGACCAGACCGTCGGGACCCGCCGTCACGTCATGGTCGCCGAGCGCGTTGACGGGGTCCACCACCCCGGCCGCGTGGACGACGTCGAGCCGCAGTGGCCGCCACGAGCCGGTCACGTTGTAGATCCCGACGAAGGGCCCGCTCGCATGGTGCTTGGCGACGGCGAGCACCCCGTCGTCGGTGCCGGCCAGGACGGTGGCGACGGCAGAGGCGTGTAGCTGAGGCAGCCGGGCGCGGACCCGGGCGAGGTGGACCAGGGACTGGAAGACCTTGCCCGGGACCGTGCGCAGGTCCCCCCGCTCCCCCGCCCGAACCCAGTCGAGACGTGGCCGGTGGGCCCAGCGGTTGTCGTCCTCGTGTCCCGGCTCGCACATCCACTCGGGGTCGTCGGACTGGGCGAGCTCGTCCCCGCTCCACACGACCGGGATGCCGCCCCACCCATAGACGAGGGCGTGGGCGAGGAAGAGGCGCGCCAGCGACGGCTCCAGCTCCTCCTGCCCCGCGTCGAACCCGATGAGGGACGCCGCCGTCCCGCTCGTGCGCCTGTCGCCGGTGACCGGGTTGTCCTGGAACACCAGCCCGCGGGCCCACGACCCCGGGACGGCGCCGGCGTACCAGTCGGCGAGGAACCGGCGATGGAGCCAGCCGTCCGCCCCCACCGCAGCCGCGTCCCGGTCGTCGATCGCCCAGCCGATGTCGTCATGGCAGCGGAGGTAGCAGATCCAGGTGCCCAGCGGTGGGGTCATCGGCAGCGCGGCGAGTGCCTGCTTGGCCGACCGGGCGTCCCGTGACGCGAGGACGTTCCAGACCTGGACCATGAGGCTGTTGTGGTAGGCGAGGTCGCTGACCTTGCCGACGTGGCTTCCGGTCCCCAGGTACGGCACGAGGTCGCGTGGGCCGACGATTGCCTCGGCCTTGAAAACCGTTGCGGGACAAGCGATGCGGGCCAGCGAGCGGAGCACCTGAGTGAGGTCGTGGACCTCGCGCTGGTTCTGGCAGTCGGTCCCCAGACGCTTCCAGGTGAACGCGATCGCGTCGAGCCTGAGCACCTCGACGCCGAGGTTCGCGAGGAAGGTGATGATGTCGGCGTACTCGATGAGGACATCGGGGTTGGCCCAGTTGACGTCCCACTGCCATTCGTGGAACGTCGTCCACACCCACGCGGTGAGCTCGTCGTCCCACGTGAAGCTTCCTGGCGCGAAGTCCGGGAACACCTCCGGCAGGGTCTCCTCGAACGAGTCGGGCATCGCCCGGTCCGGGTAGACGTGGAAGTAGTCGCGGTACCGCTTCTGGCCCGCACGGGCACGGACCGCCCACTCATGCTCGCGGGCGACATGGTTGAGGACCACGTCGAGAACCAGGGAGATGCCCTCGCCCCTCAACCGCGTCGCGAGGTTGCGCAGGTCCTCGACCGTCCCGAGGTCGGGCCGCACGTGCCGGTAGTCGGCGACGGCATACCCGCCGTCGTTGTCCCCCTCGCGGGGGAGCAGGAGTGGCATGAGGTGGAGGTAGGTGACCCCGAGCTCCCGGAGGTAGCCGACCCGCTCCCCCACGCCCGCCAGGGTCCCGGCGAACCGGTCGGCGTAGCACGCGTACCCGACCATCCCGGGCCGCTGGAGCCAGTCGGGGGCGTTGAGGCGGCGCTCGTCGAGGTCGTGCAGCTCGTCGGGACGGGAGGCGTATGCCGTCGCAGCGACCTCGACGAGCCGGGCCGCCGTCTCCTCGGCACGCTCTCCGTAGAGGCGCGCCAGAGGCTCGACGAGATCGGCCCACCACACGTCGAGCCTGATGTCGAAGGAGTGCCGTCGCTGCGTGGTTAGCCGAGCGAGGCGAGGGTCGGCCCGGGCGCGGAGCCGGCTGGGCACCATGGGTCAGGCGAACCGCGACGGATCGCCGGCGCCGACGCGGACGACCGCCGGCTCGACCCCGGACCAGTCGACGACGGTCGTCGGCGCGGCCGTGACCTCGCCGGACTCGATGACGGCGTCGACCTGGTGGTCGAGGGCCTCCTTGACCTCCCAACCCGTCGTCATGGCCTCGGTGACGCCGGGGAGGATGAGCGTCGTCGTGAGAATCGGCTCGCCGAGCTCCTCCAGGAGCGCGCGGACGACGACATGGTCCGGGATCCGCACCCCGACGGTCCGCTTCTTCGGGTGGATGAGGCGACGGGGAACCTCGGCCGTCGCCGGCAGGATGAACGTGTACGGCCCCGGTGTCGCGGCCTTGACGGCGCGGAAGACGCGGTTGTCGATGTGGACGAGCTGGCCGAGCTGGGCGAAGTCACGGCACACGAGTGTGAAGTGGTGCCGGTCGTCGAGCCGCCGGATCGCCCGCATCCGGTCCTTGCCGTCGGCGTTGCCCATCTGGGCGCCCAGGGCGTAGCCGGAGTCGGTCGGGTAGGCGATGACGCCGCCGTCGCGGAGGATGTCGACGACCTGGGTCACCAGCCGGGGCTGCGGGTCCACCGGGTGGATGTCGATGAATCGGGCCATGTCATGCTCCCCATCTCGTGTCGATCGCACGCAGGAGGTCGGTGTTGCGCCACGTCATGGCCCGTCCCGTGAGGCGCTCGGCGCGCGGCGTTGGCCCGCCCAGCAGCGGTGGCATGCGCCCGAGCGCGCCGACCAGGGCGCGAACCTGGGCCGGCGTCCGGACGAGGGCCGGCGCGGGGAAACCCGCCGTCTCAGACACGGTGCGGGTGAGCGCGGCGGCGGCCTTGCTCCGAGACCGCAGCGGTGTCGTCACGCTGACGTTGCCGCTCTGGATGTGCGTCTGGACGTCGACGAAGCCGTCCGACTCGAGCGCCCTCCGCCCATCTGCCATCCTCACGAACCGCGGCGGGACGTTGACCGCACGCAGGAACGCCACAAACGAGGGCATCTGCGCATCCTGCCACAGGGCGGCCTACCCTCGTATGCCGTGACGACCTCGCCGAGTGGACGCCTGCTGCTCATCCGGCACGGCGAGACGCGGTGGTCGCTCGCGGGACGGCATACAGGTCTGAGCGACCTTCCCCTGACTGCCGAGGGCGAACGACGGGCGGCCGCCCTCGCCCCGCTCGTCGCCCGCTTCGACGTCCGGTGGGCGCTGTGCAGCCCCCTGCTCCGAGCCCGCAGGACCGCCGCGCTCGTCGGGCTCACCCCCGTCGTGGACCCCGACCTCGCCGAGTGGGACTACGGCGGCTACGAGGGGCTCACGACGGCGGAGATCCGGAAGGCGACGGGGACTGCCTGGTCCCTCTTCGACGACGGTGTCGTGCCCGGCCGCACCCCCGGCGAGACCATCGGCGAGGTCGCCGCCCGGGTCTCCCGCGTCCTGGCGCGTGTCGCTGGCCGTCTCGAGGCGGGCGACGTCGCCCTCGTCGGCCACGGCCACTGCCTACGCGTCCTCGCGGCGACGTTCCTGCAACAGCCGCCGCGGCTCGGGGCGCACCTGCTGCTCGACGCCGGGTCGCTCAGCGTCCTCGGCGACGACCGTGGCGTCCCGGTCGTCCGCTCGTGGAACCGCGTTCCCTGACCGGCGCTCTCACGGGACCGGCCACGTGTGCACGGGCTCGTTCGTGTGCATGTGCTCGACGTAGGCGGCGAGCATGTGCCGCAGGGCTGTCGGCCGGTCCTGCCCCTGTGACTCGAAGGCGGCCACGGCGGCCACCTGCCACGTCGCCCCGTTGACCCCGCGGGCCGCCCGCTCCTCGATGACGGACAGGTACCGGTCACGTACCTTCGTCGACACCCCCCACCGGCGAAGTCCCTCGTCAGCCTGCGGCAGCAGATGGCGCAGGACGAGCTCGTCGACGCCGACGTGCCCCAGCCCCGGCCAGTAGAGCTGGGTGCCGATCCCCCGGTGGTGGGAGGCCGCGAAGTTCTGCTCCGCAGCGGCGAAGCTCATGCGCGTCCACACCGGACGGTCCTGGTCGGCGAGGGTCCGGAGGGCCCCGTAGTAGAACGCGGCGTTTGCCAGGACATCGACGACGGTGGGCCCGGCGGGCAGGACCCTGTTCTCGATCCGCAGGTGCGCCCGACCATCGACGACGGCGTAGATAGGCCGGTTCCACCGGTAGACGGTCCCGTTGTGGAGGACGAGCTCGGCGAGCGCCGGCGCCGTCCCCGAGTCGAAGACCGCGGCCGGGTCCTCCTGCGAGGTCTCGGCGAGCAGGGCCGGGAAGAACCGGACGTTCTCCTCGAACAGGTCGAAGATCGACGTGACCCATCGGTCGCCGAAGAACACCCGTGGACGGACGCCCTGGTTTCGCAGCTCGACGGGCCGGGTGTCCGTGGCCTGGCCGAACAGCTCCACCCGCGTCTCGTCGTGCAGGCGAGCGCCGAAGAGGAACGGGCTGTTCGCCGCGAGGGCGACCTGGGGCGCGGCGAGTGCCTGGGCCGCGTTCCACGTGTCGGCGAAGCGGTCCGGCGGCACCTGGAGATGGAGCTGGACGGACGTGCAGGCCGACTCCGGCGCGATGGACTCGCAGTAGCGGGAGACCCGCTCCCCCGTCGGCCCCGTGATGTCGAGATGGACGTCCTCACCCCGGGCGACGAAGATCGACTCGTTGAGCGCCGCATAGCGGTTGTTCGCGCTGATCCACTCCCCGGACAGATGCTCCGGCATGAGGGTCGGCAGGATGCCGACGGCGACGATCCGGGAGCCCACCGTTCGGGCCGCGGCGTCGGCCGCGTTGAGGGATGCGCGCAGGTCTGCCTCAAGCTCAAGGGCCGCGTCGCCGTCGAGGGGCCGCGGCGGGACGTTCAGCTCGATGTTGTAGCGGGCCAGCTCCGTCTGGAACCCCGGGTCGGCGATCGCCTCGAGCGCCTCCACGTTGGTGAAGGCGGGGTCGTAGCGGTCGTCGATGAGGTTGAGCTCGATCTCGAGCCCGGTCAGCGGGCGGTCGAGCTCGAACAGGTCGGAGGTCAGCATGCGCTCGAGGACGTCGAGGTCCTCCCGCACCTTCTCGCGGTGTCGCTGCCGCTGTTCGCGGGTGTAGCTCCGCGAGCCGACCTCGGAACCCATAGAGGCACAGTGGCACACGCCGTGCGGGCAGCGCCAGGCAGGCGCAGGTCATGCCGCGCGGCTCGCCGGGCGGCCTGCCGGCTGCTGTCGGTGGGCCCTCATACCCTGACGGCGTGAGGCTCCTCCATACGTCGGACTGGCATCTCGGACGGTCGTTCCACGAGGTCCGGCTCCTGGACGCCCAGGCGAGGTTCCTCGACCACGTCGTCGACGTCGTCCGGTCGGAGAGGGTGGACGCGGTCCTGGTCTCGGGGGACGTCTACGACCGTGCCCTGCCGGGCCCGGAGATCGTCGAGCTGCTCTCGACCGGCGTGACACGGCTCGTCGACGCCGGTGCGCAGGTCATCCTGTCGTCCGGCAACCACGACAGCGCGATCCGGCTGGGCTTCGCCGCCGACCTCCTCGCACGGGCGGGCCTGCACATCCGGACGTCGGTGACCGAGATCGACCGACCCGTCCTCGTCGGCGACGCCGCCGTCTTCGCCGTCCCCTACCTCGAACCCTCCGTCGTCGCCCCGGCGCTCGGCACCGAGGACGTGACGCACACGGGAGTCCTCACCGCCGCCATGGACCGGGTCCGCGCCGCCGCCTCGGCGCACCCCGGGCCGACCATCGTCATGGCGCATGCCTTCGTCGCCGGCGCCGCGACCTGCGGGTCCGAGCGGGACATCACCGTCGGTGGTGCCGCCTCCGTCTCGCCGCGTGTGTTCGACGGGATCGGCTACGCGGCCCTCGGACACCTCCACGGTGCCCAGCGGCTCACCGAGTCGGTCCGGTACAGCGGTTCACCGCTGGCGATGTCCTTCTCCGAGGCCGGGCACACAAAGGGTTCGTGGCTCGTCGATATCGACGCTCACGGCCGTCGGAACGTGGAGCTCGTCGAGGCTCCGGTCCCGCGGCCGCTGGCGGTGCTACGCGGTCAGCTGGCGGGCCTGCTCGCCGACCCCGCGCTGGCGTGGGCCGAGACGGCCTGGTGCCAGGTGACCCTGACGGACGCCGCCCGGCCTCTGGGGGCGATGGACCGCCTGCGCCGGCGGTTCCCGGGGACGCTCGAGCTCGCCTTCGACCCACCCCCGGTCCTCGGAGAGCGGCGGACGTATGCCGCCCGCGTCGCCTCGACGGCCACCGCCCTGGACGTGTGCTGCGACTTCCTCGCCCACGTCCGTGGCGGCACCCCGGCGACCGACGAGGAACGTGCACTGTTCGCCGAGGCCGTCGAGGGCGGGCGTCTCGCGTCCGGGGCGACGGCGGACGAAGGCCGCGCCCGGCATCCGGTCCGGGGGGTCGCGTGAGGCTCCACCGGCTCGTCGCGACGGCCTTCGGTCCCTTCGCTGGCACCGTTGACCTTGACCTCGATGCGGCGGCCTCGTCGGGGCTCTTCCTCATCCACGGGCCGACCGGCGCCGGTAAGTCGAGCCTGCTCGACGCGATGTGCTTCGCCCTCTTCGCGAACGTGCCCGGCGTCCGCCCGGGCGGGCGGTCCCTGCGCTCGGACCATGCGACCCCCGACACCGCCCCGGCGGTCGTCCTCGAGCTGACCGTCAAGGGACGGCGACTCCGGCTCACCCGTTCGCCGGAATGGGAGCGCCCCAAGAAGCGGGGCGGCGGGACCACCCGCCAACAGGCCACCGTGCGCCTCGAGGAGCGGACCGGCGGCGCATGGGCCACCGTGTCCACCCGGGCCGACGAGGTCGCCCACGTCGTCGACGATGTCATCGGGCTGGGGCTCGACCAGTTCAGCCGGGTCGTCCTGCTGCCCCAGGGCGAGGTCGCCAGGTTCCTGCGGGCCGACGTCGAGGACCGACGGGCCCTGTTGGAGCGGCTGTTCGACGTCTCGACGTTCGCCGGTGTCGAGTCCTGGCTGGCGCAACAGCGCCGCACGAGCGCCCAGGGCGTTGCCGATGCCCGGGCGACGATCGCGACCGACCGGGCCCGCCTCCAGGACGTCCTCGCCCACGTCCCCGAGGGCCTTCCCCCCCTCGTCGGCGACGCACTGTCCGACGGCGCCCTGGCGGGGACCCTGGAGACCCTGCTTCCCGCCCTGGAGGCGCACCATCGCGCGACGGGCACCATCGAGGACGACGTCGAGCGAGAGGCGAGCCGGGCCGTCCGCGCGCTCGAGGACGCGCGCAGCCGGGCGGCGGCGCGGCGGCGCGGTGAGACCGCAACAGCCGCCATGGCCGGGCTCGACGACGAGGCGGAGGCGATCGCCACAACCAGGGACGAGCTTCGGCGCGCCCGGTCCGCAGAGAGCCTGCGAGGCATCCTCGGCGCCGTCGCCCGCGCGGACGGTGCGAGGGCACGGGCGGCCGACGACGTCCGCCGAGCCCGCCGCGCGACCGCGACGCTCGTCCCCGCCGAGGCGACGACGGACGAGCTTGACCAGTGGCTGGACGCGGCAGACCACGCCTCGACGCACCTGAGCGACGCCCGCCGCCTCCACGCGGACATCGACCGCATCGCGTCGCGGCGCAGCGCCCTCGAGGGCGAGCTCGACGCCGCGAGCGGGGGGCTGGCGACCGCCACCGCGGAGCGGACCGAGGCGAACCAGGCGCATGGGGCCGCCGAGCTCCTCCTCGCCGGACTGACGCGCGAGGCGGCACGGCTGGAGAGCGCTCGCGCCGCGTGGACCCAGGTTTCGAGGCGTCAGCTGGTCCGGGAGGCGGTAGAGCGGTCGACGGCCGCGGAGCCCGATCTCCTCGACGCCGAGCAGCGTGCCCGGGCGGACGTCCTCACGGCGCGGGACACGCTGGTGTCCTTGCGGGAGCGTCGGCTCGCCGGCATGGCGGGCGAGCTCGCGTCTGGCCTGGCCCCCGGCTTGCCGTGCCCCGTCTGCGGCGCCCCCGACCACCCGGCACCGGCGACGACGGAGGTGGCGCTCGACCCCGACGAGATCGCCGTGGCCGAACGGGCGGTCGACGCGGCCCAGGGCGTCCTGTCGGTCTGCGTGGGTGCCCTCGTGGCTCACAGGACCGAGCGAGCCGGGCTCATCGCCCGGCTCGACGGCGACGAGCGCGACCACGCCACGCTGACCGCCGCCGTGGCCGCGGCCGAGGCGGAGGTGGCCCGCCTGGAGGTCGCCGAGGCGGCCGCCACCGACGCGGCGACAAGGACGGCCGGCTTGCGTGCCCGGGTGGAGAGCGCGGACGCGGCCGTCTCCACGGCACGGACGAGAATGGAGAAGTTGACGGCGACGCTCGCCGAGGTGGCGATGCAGCACGCGACGGTGACAGGGTCGATGGCGGTCGCCCTCGCGGCCCATGACGAGTGCCCGTGTGGGGCCTCGGGAGACCTGCCCGGGATCAGCGCCACCCACGACGGCGCGGTGCGGGCGGTCCGCGCCCTGGCGCAGAGGCTCGAGGCGGCGGCCGACGCCGAGGGCGTCCTCGACCGCGAACGCGGCGCCCTCCGCGAGGCCCTGCGCCAGTCACCCTTCGCCGACGCCGAGGAGGCCAGGGCCGCACTCGTGCCGGCCGCCGTCGTGCACGCGCTCGAGGCGAGCGCCGTGGCCCACGAGGAGTCCCGCACCGGGGCCCGAGCCATCCTCGCCGACGCCGACGTCGTCGCGGCGATGGCCTGCGCTCCGGACGATCTCGACGCCCTCGAGGGGACGGCCGCC
>JAJXUB010000064.1 GCA_021783215.1 Actinomycetes bacterium
GAGCGCCTGGGTGGTCGACGCGCAGGCGGCGTTGATCTGGGTGTTGGGACCGCGCGCACCGATGAGCTCGGCGAACTGCGAGTGCCCCATGGCGAGGGCGCGGAAGAGGAAGCGCCGGTCGAAGGCATAGGCCTCGCGCGCAAGCGTCGCCCGAAGCTCGGCGATGAGGCGGTCCACCTCGGCCGCGGCGGGTTCGTCGCCGGTCATCCGCGCCCGAACGCCCTCCAGGGCGAGGAGGTTCTCACGTCGGCCGCGGTCGGCGACATAGCCTTCGACGGCCTCGGCGAAGCGGTCGTAGCCGGGGAACGCGGAGGCGAAGATGATGCCCGTCTCGTCGCGCAGCGCCTCGGGCAGCTCCCAGCGGTCCGGCAGCTGCGTGCCGAGCGTCGTCGTCTTGTAGCGCAGCGTCAGCGGGATCCCCGCGTCGCGGAGCGCGTCGAAGCCTGCCCCGATGGCCATCCGGGTTGTGCTGTCGAGGGCCTCGTCGCGCGCCTTGTCGACGGCGAACTGCTCGACGACGTCGAGGGGTGCGTGGATCCCGGCGAGCTTGATGACATCGGCCGGGTCGTCGATCGTCGCGAAGCTGCCACCACCAGCGGCATCCTTGACGACCCGCGTGATCCGCATGTCGACGAGCTGTCGGCGCACCTCGGGGGGAACCGACCCGATGAAGGACTGGCCTTCGAGAATGCGCTTGACGTTGTCGTCGGCGAAGACCTGCTGGCGGCCAGGCAGGCCGAGCGCCGCGCCCGTGATCACGACAGGTTCGAGCGCCGGCTCCGCGGGAGCGGTGAGCGGGGGGAGCGTCGCTGCCGGGGAGGGGGCCTCGTATGCCGCGGGCAGCGGAGCCGAGGGCGACCCGGCGCCGCCATAGACACGCAGGCCCTTCTCGAGGACGTCGGCAAACAGATGCCCCAGCTCGATGATCGTCTCCTCGGACACGGGCCCTCCAGGGGTCATGGCAGTCGGGGGTACGGATGAGGTTTCGACGGGAGCGTCGACGAACCCCAGACCGGCGGCATACAGACCGCAGAGGGCCTGGTTGAAGGCGACCTCGTCGGCGAGCTTGGGGTGGTTGGTGAAGAGGGCGAGCGCGTCGGCGTGCTGCGTCCCGAGGACGTCCTCGACGAAGCCGTGAAGGGCGCGCTTCGGTCCCACCTCGACGAAGACGCGCGCGCCGGCGGCATAGAGGGTCTGCAGGCCCTTGACGAACTGCACGGGTGAGGCGATCTGCTTGCCGGCGTAGGCGAGCATGACCTCCGTCGTCGCGTCGGCGGGGTAGAACTCGCCCGTGACGTTGGCGACGACGGGGAGCGACGGGGGTCGCATGTCGAGGCGCCGCAACGACTCGACGAACCGGCCGGACGCGGGCGCGACGATCTCCGTGTGGAACGCGTGGCTCACCGGGATGCGCACCGCCGTGAAGCCCTCGGCCTGGAACCGCTCGACGACCCTCTCGACAGCGGCCGTGGCGCCGCCGACGACGGCCTGGTTCGTGCTGTTGATGTTGGCGATGACGACGTAGCCGTCGGCAGCGTCGACGATCCGTGTGATCGCCTCCAGCGGCGCGAAGACCGCTGCCATGGCGCCGTTGTCCTCGACGGTGAGGTTGGCCATCTCACGGCCGCGAGCGCTCACCGCCTCCATGGCGTTGGGCAGGGTCAGTGAGCCGGCGGCGACGAGCGCGCCGTACTCGCCCAGGCTGTGGCCCATGACCATGTCGGGCCGAACGCCGTATGCGCTAAGCAGCCTGGTGAGGGCGAGATCCGTTGCGAGAACGGCGGGTTGGGTGATCTCTGTCTGCATGAGCTGGCGCTCTGCCTGGGCCACGGCGGCCTTGTCGTCGCCGTCGACGTAGATGAACGACGTCAGGGGCCGCCCGAGGAGAGGAGCCATGACGCGGTCGGCTTCGGCGAAGGTCTCCGTGACGATCGGCTCCGAGCGCGACAGCTCCTTGAGCATGTTGACGTACTGCGAGCCCTGGCCCGTATAGAGGAAGGCGACCTTGGGCGCGGGACCGCGTCCGACGAAGATGCCCTGTCGCTGAAGCAGCTTGAGGCCGGCGGGGTTGCCGCCGGCGAAGGCCTTCGTCAGCTTGCCGAGCTTCCCGGCGAGGTCGGCGGCGTCGGCGTAGTCGACCGCGACACGCACGGCTGCGTCCTTGAGGGCCGGATCCGGCGCCATCGGACGGGGCGCACGTCCGGCCTGCGCGGCGGCAAGGACGGGGCCGACCTGCGCAAGAAGCGCCGCGTCGTCCTGGGCGCCGAGGACGAGGGCGCCGCGCAGCGGGGCCTTGCGGCCGGCGTCAGGAGCCGCGGTACCGGAAGCCGTCGCCGCGGTGGGGATCTCCGCGCCCGCATACGACCGCGGTTCGGGGCGGTGGCGCCCGGGGACGTGCTCCTCGAGGACGACGTGGAAGTTCGTCCCGCCGAAGCCGAACGCGCTCACGGCGCCACGACGAATGCCCCCGTCCGGCGCCGGCCAGGGGCGCAGGGCGGTGTTGACGGCGAACGGGATCGCGTCCCAGTCGACGTTGTCGTTCGGGGTGGTGAAGTTCAGGCTCGGAGTAATGACGCCCTCGTGGATCGAGCGGACCATCTTGTACAGCCCGGCCGCACCGGCGGCCGCCTTGAGATGGCCGATGTTCGACTTGACCGACCCGAGGGCGATGGACCCCCGCGGGGCGCCGGTGCTTCCGAAGACCTCGGCCAGGCTGGCGAGCTCGGCGGCGTCACCGACCCGTGTCGACGTCCCGTGCGCCTCGACGGATCCTGCCGAGGCAGGGTCCTCGCCGGCCTGCTCCCAGGCGCGGACGACGGCGAGCCGCTGGCCGACCGGGTTCGGTGCGGTGATCCCCTTTCCCTTGCCGTCCGAGCTGCCGCCGATACCGAGAATGACCGAGTAGACGCGGTCGCCGTCGCGTTCGGCGTCGGCGAGCCGTTTGAGGACGAAGAGGGCCGTCCCCTCGCCCATGACGAACCCGTCGGCGCCGGCGTCGAAGGGGCGGCTGCCGGTCGCTGACAGCGCGCCGATCTTGCAGAACTTGACGAAGGCGTCGATCCCCATGTTGCGGTCGACGCCGCCGGTGACGACGGCGTCGAACTGGTGCTCGGCGAGGCCGCTGACGGCAGCGTTGAGTGCCGCGAGCCCGGAGGCGCACGCGGCGTCCGTCGTGAAGTTGGGCCCACGAAGGTTGAGGAGGTTGGCGATCCGGCCCGCCATGACGTTGGACAGCTCGCCGGGCATGGTGTCTTCGTTGATCTCGAGCGTGTTGTCGAGGTAGGCGGCACGCGTCTCCTCGACGATCCGGCGCTGGGCGTCGACGGGCAGGCCAAGCAGTGTCGGGGACTGCTCGAGGCGCTTGATGACCTCCGGCAGCCGGATCCGCATGCTGCTGACGTAGTGCTTCTCGCCGCCGATCGCGTTGCCGAGGATGACGGCCACGCGGTCGGACTCGACCGGCCACTGCGGCCAGCCGGCGTCGAGCAGCGCCGCGCGGGCCGCGGAGAGCGCCCACTGCTGGCCCTGGTCCATCTGCTCGGCGACGCGGGGCGGGATGGGCAGCCGCCACGCCGCCGGGTTCCAGTCGAACTGCCTGACCCACCCACCGATCGTCGAGTACGTCTTGTCGCGCGCCGAGTGGTCGGTGTCGAAGTAGAGGGCGGGGTCCCATCGCTCCGGCGGGACCTGCGTGACGCTGTAGACGCCGCCGGTGATGTTGCGCCAGAACGCGTCCCCGGTCGGTGCCTGCGGCATGATCGCCGCCATCCCGACGATCGCTACGGGCTGTGTCGCGTGCGTTGTCATGTGCGTCCTAGGCGGTTCGTATGCGGCTGGTGGTCGCGCGGTCGGTCACGCGGTGCGGTGGTAGAGGGCGTCGGCGACGCGGTCCATGTCGGCGACGAGCCCGGCCTGCGCGGCCAGGACCGCGTCGGCGCCGATGTTCGCAAGGGCAGCGAACGCGGGGCTTCCCGGTTCGGCCGCCCCCGCCACCCAGCGTGCGCCGTCGAGGGCGACTCGCTGGGCGGCTTCGCGGGCGTAACAGCGGGCCATCGTCGCGGTCGTCGGCCCGTCGAAGCGGGTCGGGGTCTTCTCGAACCGCTTGCCGTCGAGGATGGCGGCGGCGCGTTCGGAGAAGGCGGCCGCGCCCTCGGCATACGAGATGAGCTCGCCGAGGCGGAAAAGCACGTGCTGGCTGCGGGTCAGCCGAGCGACCCGGCATGCTTCGAGGATGACCCCGAGGGCGTCGAGCCCCAGGGCGGCGACGTCTGCGCCGACGTCGGGATGGCTCGCATGGACGCCCCGCAGGTCGGCGGCGCGACCGGCGAAGTGCCGGAACCCGGACTTCAGGTGCAGCTGCCAGCGGTCGCGGGCGACCGTCATCTCCATGATCTCCGAGGTGCCCTCGTAGATCGTCGTGATGCGGACGTCCCGCTTGATCTTCTCGACGACATACGGGCGGGTGTAGCCGTAACCGCCGTGCGCCTGGATCGCCGCATCCGCGGCTGCGTTGCCGGCCTCGGTCGCGAGGTACTTGGCGATGGCGCCCTCGGTGTTCATCGCGCCGCCATCGCCGAGCCCCCGGTCGATCTTGTCGGCGGTGTCCTCCATGAAGTGGCGGGCCGCCTCGAGCCGGACCGCGTGGGGCACGATGAGCTTGTGGGTGAAGCCCTGCTTCTCCGACAGCGGGGTGCCCGCGACGACCCGCTCGGTCGAGTACTGGATGGCCCGGTCGAGCGCCGCCCAGCCGCCACCCAACCCGAAGGCCGCGACCATGAGGCGGGTGTAGCCGAAGACCAGCTGCGCCTGGACGAGCCCCTTGCCCGCCTCGGCCCCGATGAGGGCCGACACCGGCACCTCGACGTCGTCGAGGAACAGGGCCGCCGTGTTGGACAGGCGCAGCCCGTGCTTGTCCTCGGGGGGCGCGGCGGCGAAGCCGGGGGTGCCCTTCGGGACGACGAACCACGTCGGTCCCTCGGGCGTCGCGGCGAGGATCGTCGTGTAGTCGGCGATGGAGCCGTTGGAGATCCACTGCTTCCGGCCGTTGATCCGGTATGCCGTGACCTTGCCGTCCGCGTCGGTCACCGGTTTCGCCTTGGTCCTCATGGCGCCGAGGTCGGAGCCCGCCTCGGGCTCGGTCGCGCCATAGGCGAAGACGACGCCCCGCTCGGCGATCGCGCCGAGCCACTCGGCCTTCTGCTCTTCGGTCGCTCCGACGACGATCGGGTCGGAGCCGAGGAACGTCGCGAAGACCGCCGTCGCCAGGCCGATGTCCTTGCGGGCCATGGCCTCGCAGACGCGGTAGGCGTCGAACGCCCCCCCGTCCATGCCGCCGTACGCCTCAGGGATGAAGACGAGCTGGACTCCCAGGGTGTCTGGATCGAGCATGGCCCGGACGATGTCCTCGGGGCAGCGGTCCTCATGGTCGAGCTCGAGCTGGAGCTCGGGGGACAGAGCGCCATCGACGAACTCGCCCAGGGCTCCGATCACCGACTCGAGCAGGTCCGCGTCGACGCCGGCGCCACCGAAGTGGCCGGGTGCCGTGGGGGTCGTTTCGGCCATGTAGGGGAGCTCCTCAGCGCGGTTGGAAAGAAGGGTTCGACAGGGTGACCCTGCCAAGTCTCGGTAAGAACCTACCCGGCCGTCGGAACCGGCCGAACCCCGGGGGTACGCGAATCGGTTTGCAATCTCACGCTTTTCGTGACTCGCCAGTAACGTGACTGGCGAGTAGCCGTCGGTTCGGCACGTCTTGGCCGACGCTCAAGGGCCGCCGTCGACGTAGCGGTCGGCGACGGTCAGGGCGTCGTCGATGATGGCGATCCCCTCGTCGAGATCCTCGTGGCTGATGGTGCACGGCGGGACGATGTGGGTCCTGTTGGCATGGGTGAACGGCCACAGGCCGCGGTCCTTGCACGCCGCGGCGAAGGCGTTCATGGGAGCGGAATCGGCCGCCGTCGCGTTGAACGGGACGAGTGGCTCCCGGGTGTCGCGGTCGCGGACGAGCTCGATGGCCCAGAAGGCGCCGAGGCCGCGGACCTCACCGACACTCGGGTGGCGGTCGACGAGGACGTCGAGACGCTTGCCGATGTAGTCGTCGAAGCCGCGGACATGGTCGAGGAGCCCTTCCTCCTCGAAGACGGTCATCGAGGCGACCGCGGCGGCACAGGCGAGCGGGTGTCCGCTGTAGGTCAGGCCGCCGGGGTAGACCCGCTCGTCGAAGGTCGACGCGACCGTGTCGGAGATGACGACGCCGCCGAGGGGGACGTAGCCGGAGTTGACGCCCTTGGCGAACGTGATGAGGTCCGGCTGCACATTCCACCGCTGGATGGCGAACCACTCACCGCAGCGGGCGAAGCCCGACATGACCTCGTCGGCGATCATGACGATGCCGAACTCGTCGCACACGGCGCGGACGCCGGCGAGGTAGCCCGGCGGGGGGATCAGGATGCCGTTGGTGCCGACGACGGTCTCGAGAATGACGGCGGCGACGGTCCGGGGCCCCTCGACCATGAGGGTGTCGCGGAGATGCTGGAGCGCCCGCTCGGTCTCCTCCTCGGGTGTGCTCGAGTGGAAGGCTGACCGGTAGGGGTAGGGGCCCCAGAAGTGGACGACCCCCGGTATGCCCGGTTCCGACGGCCAGCGACGTGGGTCGCCGGTGAGCGCGATCGCCCCGGCCGTCGCGCCGTGGTAGCTGCGGTACATCGCCAGGACCTTGCCCCGGCCCGTATGAAGCCGGGCCAACCGGATCGCGTTCTCGTTGGCATCGGCGCCGCCGTTGGTGAAGAACACCTTGGCGAAGTGGCCGCCAGCGCGCTCGACGATCATCCGGGCGGCGGCGGAGCGCTGGTCGTTGGCGAAGGACGGCTGGATCGTGCACAGCCGCGCCGCCTGCTCCTGGATCGCCGCGACCACCGCGGGGTGCTGGTAGCCGATGTTGACGTTGACGAGCTGGCTGCTGAAGTCGAGGTAGCGCTTCCCGTCCGCGTCGGTGAAGTGGGACCCGTCGGCGGAGACGATGTCGACCGGGTCGAGGTGCGCCTGGGCCGACCATGAGTGGAAGACGTGTGCGCGGTCGTCGCGGCGGGTGGCGGAGGTCTCGGTCATGGCGAGGTCCTTGCGGTCAGCGGGTGCGGGGAAAGCCGAGGTCGACGCGGGAGGTCGCCGGGTCGGGCCAGCGCGTCGTGACGACCTTGCCGCGCGTGTAGAACGTGACACCCTCGGGGCCGTACATGTGGCTGTCCCCGAAGAGGCTCGACTTCCAGCCTCCGAACGAGTAGTACGCGACGGGCACGGGGATGGGCACGTTGACGCCGACCATCCCGACGAGGACCTCCTGCTGGAACGTCCGGGCGGCGCCGCCGTCGCGGGTGAAGATCGCCGTCCCGTTGGCATACGGATGCCCGTTGATGAGGGCGAGACCCTCCTCGAACGTGTCGACCCGGACGACGGACAGGACCGGGCCGAAGATCTCGTCGGTGTAGACGCTCATGTCGGGGGTGACGTGGTCGATGAGCGTCGTCCCGAGGAAGAACCCATGCTCGGGGTGGTCGGACGCCTCCCGGTCACGGCCGTCGACGACGAGGGTGGCGCCCGCCGACGCGCCTGCCGCGACGTAGGACGCGACCTTGTCGCGATGGGCGGCGGTGATCAGCGGTCCCATGTCGGTGTCCTCGGCGGTCCCGTGCCCGATCGTCAACGAGGAGAGCCGGTCCTTGATGGCGGCGACGAGCGGGTCGGCGATGTCGCCGACGGCGACGACGACGGCGACCGCCATGCACCGTTCGCCGGCCGCGCCGTAGGCCGCCGAGACGGCCGCATCGGCGGCGACGTCGACCTCGGCATCGGGGAGGACGAGCATGTGGTTCTTCGCGCCGCCGAGGGCCTGGACGCGCTTGCCGTTGGCCGTGCCCGTCTCGTAGATGTACCGGGCGATCGGGGTCGACCCGACGAAGCTCACGGCGGCGATGTCGGGGTGGGACAGGATCCGGTCGACGGCGACCTTGTCGCCCTGGACGACGGTGAACACGCCGTCAGGCAGGCCGGCGTCCTTCCATAGCTCGGCGAGGAACAGCGACGCGGACGGGTCCTTCTCGCTCGGCTTGAGGACGAAGGCGTTGCCGCACGCGATGGCGTTGCAGCACATCCACAACGGCACCATCGCCGGGAAGTTGAACGGCGTGATGCCGGCAACGACGCCGAGCGGCTGACGCACGGAGTGGACGTCGACGCCCGTCGAGACCTGCTCGGAGTAGCCGCCCTTGAGGAGGTTCGGGATACCCGTCGCGTACTCGGCGTTCTCCAGCCCGCGGGCGATCTCCCCGGCCGCGTCGGCGAGGACCTTCCCATGCTCGGCGGTGATGATCGCGGCGAGGTCGTCGGACCGCGCGTTGAGCAGCTCCCGGAACGTGAAGAGGACCGCGGCCCGCTTCGACAGCGACGAGAATCGCCACTGCGTGGCCGCGTGGACGGCCGACGCGACGGCGGCGTCCACCTCCTTGGCGTCGGCGAGCCCGACCTCGCCCGACTGCACACCCGTCGCGGGGTCGAAGACGGGGGCGGTGCGCCCAGAAGCGGAGGCGCTCGGCGCGCCGTCGATCCAGTGGCCGATGTGGCTCGTCATGACGGCAACGCTATGGCTCCTTCGGAGCCGGCACCACGGCGCATCGTGCGGTGAGACGAGCAGGCCAGGAGCGCGAGCCTGGTCCTACCGCTGGTCCGGCGCGTGGTGGCTCATGTCGTGGGGGTGAACGCGCAGCAGTGTGCTCTTTCCGAAGAGGCTCTGCAGGAGGTCGACGGCGAGCTCCGCAGTTGTGTTCCGGAGGTCCTGGGCCGGGTTCAGCTCGACGACGTCGACGGAGCCGAGACGTCCGAGGTCGGCGACCATCTCCATGCACAGCTGACCTTCGCGGTACGTCGGACCGCCGCGGACGGGAGTGCCCACGCCGGGCGCGATGTCCGGGTCGAGGAAGTCGAGGTCGAGGCTGACGTGAACGTGCGTGTTGTCGTCGACCCCCTTGAGGGCCTCGAGCATGGTCCGCCGCATCCCCAGCTCGTCGAGGTAACGCATGTCGAAGACCTCGACGTCGAGCTCGCGGACGAGGCGCTTCTCGCCTGGGTCGACGCTGCGCAGTCCGATCTGCCGTACGGAGGCGCTGTCGACCGCCGGCGTCTCGCCGGACATCGAGGTCAGCTCGCTGGGACCGTGCCCGAGGAGGCAGGCGACCGGCATCCCGTGGAGGTTGCCACTTGGGGTGATGGACGAGGTGTTGATGTCGGCGTGGGCGTCGAACCACAGGACCCGCAAGGCCTTTCCCGCCTCACGGCAGTGCCGGGCGACCGCGCTGACCGACCCGACGGCGATGCTGTGGTCCCCACCCAGGACGACGGGGACGTGGCCCCTGGCGAGCTCGCCGTGGACGGCGTCGTGGACCGCCCTGTTCCACGTGATGACCTCGGGGAGATGACGGTATCCGTCGACCGGCGGCTGGAGCGGGTTGTCCGGGCCGTCCAGGTCACCGAGGTCGTCGACCGTATGCCCGAATGCGGCGATCGCGTCGACGATGCCGGCGACCCGGAGGGCGCCCGGGCCGAGCCGGGCTCCGATGACGCTGGCGCCGATGTCGGTCGGGACGCCGATGAGGCTCACCGGTTGCACGCGTGCTACCTCCTGTGGACGGCCAGGTTGGGCGGTCACACCCTATCCGGCGGTGACGGCATCACCGACGGCCGTGGCCGCCGCCCGGGCCGACGCCAGGCAGGCGGCGAGACCGACGCCGTCATACGACGCGCCGGCCAGGGCCATGCCGGACAGCTCCGCCAACGCGCCGCGTGCGGTGCTCAGACGGTCGAGATGGCCGACGGTCAGCTGTGGCATCGCGTTCGGCCATCGCTGGACCCGCACGTGGCTCGGCGCTCCGTCGAAGCCGGTGAAGCTGCGGAGGTCGGCACGGGCCTGCGTCAGGAGCGCGTCGTCGTCGAGGGTCATCGCTCGGCGGTCCCCATACCGGCCCGTCGACAGCCGGACCCAGAACGTGCCACCGTCGGCGTACTGGGGCCACTTGCTCGAGAGGAAGGTCACCGCCTTGACGACGGTGCCAAGGGCGGACGGGACGAGGATGCCGGTGCCCTTGTCGACCGGCAGGCCGCCGACGGCGTTCTTGGGGTAGCCGACGAGAACCGTCGCGATGGAGGCGTACTCGGTCGCAGCCAACGATGCCGACGCGCCGGGGGAGAGGGTTGCGAGAAGCCGGGAGGCAGCCGAGGCCGGGACCGCGAGGACGATACCGTCGGCGCCCAGGGCGGACCCGTCGCCGAGCGTGACGCGGTAGCCGGCGCCGTCCTCACCGCGCTCGATGCGTGTCGCGGGCGCCGAGGTCCGGACAGCAAGGGTAGTTCCGGCGACGAGGGCGTCGACGACGCGGGTGAGTCCTTCGCGCCACGTCGCGAACGCCATCTGCGCGACGCCGCCGCCACCCTTACGTGCCTTGCGAGCCCGCAGGACGAACGACTCGCGGCGCTCGGCGGCGGGTATGAGCCCCGGTGACGTCGCACGGAGGCTGAGTCGGTTGACGTCGCCCGAGTGGAGGCCACCGAACAGCGGGTCGACGAAGGCCTCCGTGACCTGGCGCCCGAAGCGAGCCGTCGTGAACCGGCCGACGCCGACGTCCCGTCCGTCACGGAGGTCGAGTGACCTGCCCAGGCCGAGCGGTGCATGGGCGCCGAGCGCGGCGATGCCGGGCTCCAGCCCCGCGCGCGCCAGACCGGCGAGGGTCATCGTCCGCGAGGCGATGACGGGCAGCACGCGGGTCGGACCTGCCGGGCCGACGCCTGCCGGCAGGGGTCGAAGACCGCGCCGTGTGTAGAGGAGGCTCTTGATGCCCCGGATGACGATCATGTCGTCCCGCAGCCCGAGCTCGTCGACGAGCCGGTTCGCCTGCGGGCCGAGGTACAGGGCCTC
>JAJXUB010000065.1 GCA_021783215.1 Actinomycetes bacterium
GCGGCTCGCGCGGCGCGGCGCTGCCGCGGCGAGGTCGGGTGCCTGGAAGACGAGCCCGAACGCCGCGGCGCCTTCGCTCCCCGTCTCGGCCGGGGCCTGCGGGGCCGGTTGGGCGTCGACCGGGGGCTGCTTGGGCTTGCGCGTCCGCTTCGCCTTGGGCTTCTCGGGCGCGTCGGCGCCTTCGGCGCCGGCGGAGGTTGCATCCGCGCCCGAGCCGGCCGACCCGCCCACGTCCGGGTCGGCTGCCGTGGCCGCCTTCTTGGTGGCGCGCCGGGCGCGCTTCGGCTTCGTCGTCTCGACGGCGCCGGCGTCGGCGGGGGTCAGGGTTTCGGCGGGGCTGTCCACGCCGGCGGTGATGGTCTCGTCGCTGGATGCCATGGATGGCGTCCTTTCGCGGCCGACGACCAGCGCCACAACCGCGACGGGCTGCGGGCCCGTCCGCCGGCCACCTGCCGGTCTCGGATCGTCTCGGGGCGGTCGCTCCGGGACGGAAGTTCGTCTCGTACCCGGTCCCGGCTCGCGCGATGGGCGCGGCACCGGTTCACGGGCCGGCGGCGTCCTTGTCAGTGGCCAAGGGATCGGTCACCGAGCCGTTTCCAGCCTCCAGCGGGCCCTGCGCCAACCGGGTGACCCTGGGGGGCCGAGGTGGCACGAGACCCGTCACGGACCGGAGTGCGGCCAGGACATCGTCGGGTCGCACGGCAGGTGTGGTGTGCCGCACAACCAGGGTCAGTATCGCATACGGGTCTGCGTCCGCCCCGCCCCCGCCCGAATCCGGGCGGGCCTGCACGACGGCAGCGCGGACGTCGACGTCACGCGGTCCGGTCTTGAGGACCCGCGTCACGAGGACGCTCTCCTGGTCGAGGAAGCGTCCGAGCGAGGCGGCGAGCTCGCCGGCCGGCAGGCCGGGCAGAGCCACCTGCCAGACGCTCGCCTCGAGCCGGTCAGCGAGCGACCCCGGGCCCGCCTCGACGACCTCGAGGATGTCCAGGCCGGTCGGGAGCGCGTCGTCGAGTGTCGCGCGGACCGCCTGCGGGTCGACGCGTTCGGCGACCGCGATCTCGAGGTACTCGGCCTCGCTCTCGACCCCCATCGGCGCGCCACCGGCATACGAGATGCGCGGATGCGGGTGGAACCCGGCGGAGAACGCCATCGGCACCTCGGCGCGCCGGAGCGCACGCTCGAGGGCACGGGAGAAGTCGCGGGCCGAGGAGAAGCGGAGCCGGCCGCGGCGGGCATACCGGATGCGCAGCCGCTGGACCACCGGCGCGGGGGCCGGTCCCTCGGGCGTTCGCTGACGTGCCATGGTGCCCGCCAGCCTAACCACGCCTGCCGATCTCTTGCGTCTGCGTCGTTGCTGCCCATGGCCAGCAACGACGCAGACGCACCATGCCGCGCCACCGGCCGACGGGCCGCCGATACGATCGGGCCGTGAGGCTGACGATCGTCGGCGGCGGCGGGTTCCGGACGCCGCACGTCTGGGAGGCGCTGCTGCGCGACCACGCCGACCCCCGCGTCACGCAGGTCGTCCTCCACGACACCGACCGCGGTCGTCTCGACGTCATGGAGACGGTCCTGCGGCAGCAGGCCGAGGGGTTCGCCGGCGCGCCGGCGCTCCACTCGACGACGGACCTGCGGTCGGCCCTGTCCGGTGCGGACTTCGTCTTCGCGGCGATCCGCGTCGGTGGCCTCGAGGGTCGCTGCCTCGACGAGCACGTCGCCCTCGCCCACGGGGTCCTCGGGCAGGAGACGACCGGCGCCGGCGGGATCGCCTACGCCATCCGCACCGTTCCCGCCATGCTCGGCCTCGCCCGGCTCATCGCGGAGGTCGCGCCGACGGCATACCTGCTCAACTTCACCAACCCGGCCGGGATCATCACGGAGGCGACGCAGTCCGTCCTCGGCGAGCGCTCCGTCGGGATCTGCGACACCCCGTCGGGGCTCGGGCGTGAGGTCGTCGCGGCCGTCGGCGCCGACCCCGGCCGCGTGGCGCTCGACTACGTCGGGCTCAACCATCTCGGGTGGCTCCGGCGCGTCCTCGTCGACGGCGTCGACGTCCTCCCGGGGCTGCTGTCCGACGACGAGCGCCTCGGGCGGCTCGAGGATGCGGAGCTGTTCGGCACCGACTTCCTGCGCCGTCTGCGGTCCCTGCCCAACGAGTACCTCTGGTACTACTACCGCGGCCGCGAGTCGCTGGCGGCGATCCGTGCGGCGGGCCGGACGCGCGGGGACTACCTGCGCGACTCGCAGACGGCGTTCTACGCCGACGCGGCGGCGCAGCCCGCGCGGGCGGGGACCCTGTGGCGGGAGGTCCTCGGGGCCCGGAACGCCAGCTACCTCGCCGAGGCACGCGGCGCCGGCAGCGGCGACGCGGCCCGGGCGACGGCCGAGGCCGAGCCGGGCGCCGAGGGCTACGCCGGGGTCGCGCTCGCCGTCATGGCGGCCATCTCGCGCAGCGAGCCGAGTGTCCACATCCTCAACGTCCGCAACGGTGGCTCGGTCACCGCGTTGCCCGACGACGCCGTCGTCGAGATCCCCGCCCGCGTCACCGCGGAGGGGATCCGGGCCCTGCCGCTCACCACCCAACCGGACCTGCACCAGCTCGGCCTCATGGCGCAGGTCAAGGCCGTCGAGCGGCACGCCATCGCCGCGGCGGTCACCGGCGATCCCGGCGAGGCGCTACAGGCGTTCGCCCTCCACCCGCTCGTCGGCTCGGTCGACGTCGCCGGCCGGCTCCTCGGGGCGTATGCCGCCGCGCAGCCCACGTTTGCTGCCGCCCTCGGCCTACGCCCCGCCTGACCCCCCCGACCGTGCGGCAGGGCCCGGCCACGCACCACGCGCGACCGGGCCCTGCCGACGTCGGGCCGAGGCTCAGCCCGAGTATCCGACCACGTTGTCGAACCACGTCGCGCCGTCGGGCGAGCCGACGCCGGTGACGTCGTCGTAGCCGGGCGTGACGTGGATCGTCAGCGCCGTGTCAGCGTCGAACCAGCGAGCGCTGTAGGCGTAGCCGCCGCTCGCGTCCACACCGTTGCGGTAGTCCGAGCGGACCGCGCCGGGGTAGGTCGGCAGGTCGGTCTTCGTGATGTCGTAGGCCGAGGACCGCGCCGAGTAGAGCGCCGGGTTCGCGAGACCGTAGTCGTGGCCGGCGGCCTGGACGACGTTGGCGAAGATGCCCGCGTAGATCGGCGAGGACAGCGACGTCCCGCCGATGCGGTACTCGTCGTAGTAGGTCCCGTCGGGGAACATCTGCGTCTCGCCGACGAGCATGCCCGTCGTCGGGTCACCGACGGCCGAGACGTCCGGAACGACGCGCATCTTCTGCGAGCGTCCGCCGCTCGCGGCTCCGAGCGCGAGGCTGTCCGGGACGACGCCGGCCTGGTAGGACGGCTGGGCGAAGAGCCGCGACGTGCCGCCTCCGGAGCCGTAGAAGTAGACGGGCGAGTTCCACGTCACCGCCGTCGTGTCCAGCGTCGACCTCGTCGTCTCCCACCCGAGCTCGAAGACGCGGGAGTTCGTGTCCGAGACGCCGAGGGACGTGCCGCCGACCGCCGTCACGTACGGCGAGGACGCCGGCCAGTCGGGCGTCGCGTACTTGTAGTAGGCCGGGACGCCCAGCGTCTCGTCCCCGTAGTCACCGGAGGAGAAGAAGAGCGTGATGCCCTCGGCGGCCGCCTGGATCTGCGTGTCGACGCTGGGCTTGATGGTGCCCATGGGCAGCGCCTCGCCGCCGTAGCCGTAGCTGTTGGTGACGATGTCCGCCCACCGGTTCATGACGACGCGGTTCATGATGGCGTCGAGGTCACGGAAGTTGTTCGGCGCGCCGATGTAGGTGATGTGCGCCTTCGGGGCCATCGTGTGGACGGCCTCGATGTCGAGCGTCTCCTCGCCGGCCCACCCGGTGGGGTCCTGCATCTTGTTCGTCGCCATCTTGTAGGTGCCGGGTGCGACGATCTGGGTCAACTGCCCGCTCGCCAACGGCGGCAGGTCGTGCTTGGCCGAGTACGTGTTGACGTCCGAGAGGATGCTCGGGCTCGCGTAGGCGTCGATGACGCCGACCGTCACCCCTTTACCGCCGTACGTGTTGATGGTGTCCGTCATGCCGTACGCGCCCTGGAGCTGGGCACCGGCATACCCGCACGGCGCGAACGCCAAGTCCGGGGACTTCGGGAGGGCCTGACCGGTCGGCGTCGCCGTGTTGGTCACGGTCTTCTCGCCCCAGTAGGCCGAGCACGGCCGCGCGTTGCGGTAGCCGTACGGCGCCGGGAGCTTGAGGTTGCTGACGGCCAGGGTCTGCGACTCGTCGAGCCCGACGACGCCCTGGACCATCGACAGCGTCGACGGGACGACGAGCGGGCTGGCGTTGCCACGGACCGTCTTGCCGTTGACGGAGTAGACCGCGAACGACGTGTGGAAGGAGCGGGCCGCCTGGGCGAGCGTTCCCGTCGCCTCGACGTACTTGCGGTTGCCGGGAACCTCACCGACGGTGAAGCCCTGGCCCTTGAGCCACGCCTTGACGGCGGCGACGGAGGCCTGGGTCGGCGAGAAGCGAGCCGTGTACTGGGCCGGCGTGAGGAACTTCCCGTAGCTGGGGTTGCCCCTCGTGGCGACCGCGACGGCGTAGGCGGCGGCGCCGGCCTCGTCTCGGTTGTTCAGGTAGACGCGGAACGTCGTCCTCGTGGCGGCGCTCGTGGCACCGACGCGATGTGCGGCGTTGGCCCATGAGGGCACGGAGCCCGGCAGGGTCGTCGATGTTGGTGCGGCGGACGCCATCGACGACGTGCCGGCCGCGAGCGCGGCGACGCCGACGAGGGCGAGCGCGCTGTGCGTCAAGCGAGACACAAAAGACCTCCATGGTGGCGGGGAACCCCGGACCCGTGGCCGGGTGTCTCTGGTCTAGTCCGCCTCAGAGATTCGCTCCATGACAAATGTCACGGTTTACCGGACGAACTGGACCGGGCTGTCCGCCCCGGCGGGATGCCCCTGCTCAACCGGGTGTGTCGCCACCGGGGGCGGCCCCTCGAGCCACGGAGAGGGGGAGAAGGGTGCGCCCTGTCGGACCGACCTGGATGTGCGTGCCGAGCTCCTGGCATACGCCGCAGTCGAAGCACGGGGTCCACCGGCAGTCCTCGACCTCGACCTCGGCGATGGCGTCCTGCCAGTCCTGCCAGAGCCAGTCCTTGTCGAGCCCGGAGTCGAGGTGGTCCCACGGGAGGACCTCGCTGTGCCCGCGCTCGCGGGTGGTGAACCAGTCGACGTCGACGCCGTAGGCAGACAGCTCGCGTTCCGCGCACGCCATCCACCGGTCGTACGAGAAGTGCTCGCTCCACCCGTCGAACCGGCCGCCGTCGCGCCAGACCGCCTCGATGACGCGCCCGACGCGCCGGTCGCCCCGGGACAGCAGGCCTTCGACGACGCCGGGCTTGCCGTCGTGGTAGCGGAACCCGATGGCGGCGGCGTACCGGCGGTCGGACCGGACGGCGTCGCGCAGCTTGGCCAGGCGCCCGTCGGTGGCGTCCGCGCCGAGCTGGCCGGCCCACTGGAACGGCGTGTGCGGCTTGGGGACGAACCCGCCGATGGAGACCGTGCAGCGGATGTCGCGGCGCCCGGAGACCGCACGGCCTGTCTCGATGACGCGCTTGGCGACCTCGGCGATCTGGAGGACGTCCTCGTCGGTCTCCGTCGGCAGGCCGCACATGAAGTAGAGCTTGACCTGCCGCCACCCGGCTCCGTATGCCGCGGCGACGGTGTCGATGAGGTCCTGCTCGGTGACCATCTTGTTGATGACGCGACGGATCCGCTCGGAACCGCCCTCGGGGGCGAACGTCAGCCCCGACCGGCGACCGTTCCGGGTCAGCTCGTTGGCAAGGTCGATGTTGAACGCGTCGACGCGGGTCGACGGGAGGGAGAGCCCGACCTGGGAGCCGTCGTACCGGTCGGCGAGCCCCTTCGTGATGTCGCCGATCTCGGAGTGGTCGGCGCTGGAGAGGGACAGCAGGCCGACCTCCTCGAACCCCGTCGCGGCAAGCCCGCGTTCGACCATCTCACCGATGCCGGTGATGGACCGCTCTCGGACCGGACGGGTGATCATCCCGGCCTGGCAGAACCGGCAGCCGCGCGTGCAGCCGCGGAAGATCTCGACGGACATCCGTTCGTGGACGGTCTCCGCGAGGGGGACGAGCGGCTGCTTGGGGTACGGCCACGCGTCGAGGTCCATGACCGTGTGCTTGGCGACGCGCCACGGGACGCCCGAGCGGTTCGGCGCGACCCGCTGGATGCGCCCGTCGGGGAGGTAGCTCACGTCGTAGAACCCCGGGACGTAGGCCACGCCGGACCGGGCAAGCCGGAGCAGGATCTCCTCGCGGCCCCCGGGACGTCCCTCGCGCTTCCACGCGGCGACGAGGTCGGTGACCTCGAGGACGGCCTCCTCGCCGTCGCCGACGACGGCGAGGTCGACGAAGTCGGCGACCGGTTCCGGGTTGAACGACGCGTGGCCACCGATGACGACGAGCGGGTCGCCGTCGGTCCGGTCGGCGGCGTGGAGGGGGATGCCGGCGAGGTCTAGGGCGGTGAGGAGGTTCGTGTAGCCGAGCTCGGTGGAGCAGGAGAACCCGAGGAGGTCGAACTCCGCGACGGCGCGGTGCCCGTCGACGGTCAGCTGGGGGACGCCGTGCTCGCGCAGGAGCGCCTCCATGTCCGGCCACACGGCATACGAGCGTTCGCAGAGGGTGTCCGGGCGCTCGTTGAGGACCTCGTAGAGGATCATCACGCCCTGGTTCGGAGCGCCGACCTCGTAGGCGTCGGGGTACATGAGGGCCCAGCGGATGGTCAGGTCCTGCCCTTCGGGCCCGTGGCCGGCGACGTCCCAGTCCTTGACGGTCGAGTTGAGCTCACCGCCGACGTACTGGATGGGCTTGCCGACGCGCTCGAGCAGTGGCTCGAGGTGGCCGAAGCGGGACTGTCCAGGCATCGAAACAGCCTACGTCGCCTCTCCCCGACTTTTGCGTCTGCGTCGTTGGGGGCTATGGGCAGCAACCACGCAGACGCAAGGGGTGGGTCGGTGGGCTCAGGCGGTGTAGAAGGAGTCGAGGGTCGCCTGCTGGCTCTCGACGACGACCTTGCGCTTGAGCTTCAGGCTCGGGGTGAGCTCACCGTTCTCCACCGTCAGGTCGTGGTCGAGGATGGCGAACTTCTTGATCGTCTCCCACCTGTTGAGACCGGCGTTGAGCTCGTCGATGTAGCCCTGGACCATCTCGCGGCACGCGTCCGAGGCGACGACCTCCTCGTAGGGACGCCCACCGAGCCCGTTCGCCGCGGCCCAGCCGGCCATCGCGTCCGCGTCGAGGGTCACGAGCGCCGAGACGAAGTTGCGCCCGTCGCCGTACACGATGAGCTGGTTGGCGAACGGGCAGATCCCCTTGAACGTCGACTCGATGACCGAGGGCGCGACGTACTTGCCACCGCTGGTCTTGAACAGGTCCTTCTTCCGGTCGGTGATCCGCAGGAACCCACGCGCGTCGATCTCGCCGATGTCGCCCGTATGCAGCCACCCCTGCCCGTCCAGCGCCTCGGCGGTCGCCTCGGGGTTGTTCTGGTAGCCGTCCATGATGCCGTCGCCACGCAGAAGGATCTCCCCGTCCTCGGCGATCTTCACCTGGCCGCCAGGGTTCACCCATCCGACGGAGCCGACCTTCCACGCGTCGAGCCGGTTGACGAAGCTCGCCGCGCTCGACTCGGTGAGGCCGTACCCCTCGGCCACCGGCATACCGACTCCGTAGAACCAGCGGGCGATGTCCTGGTTGAGGGCCGCCGAGCCGGAGATGAAGAAGCGGATGCGGCCACCGAACCGTTCCCGGATCTTGGACAGGACGAGCTTGTCGGCGATGGCGTACTGCGCCGCAAGCAACGGGTTGGGTCTCCTGCCCTCCTCCATGACGGTGGCCATCTTCACGCCGACGGCGCAGGCCCAGGTGAACAGCGTGAGCTTGATGCCTCCCTCCTTCTCCATCATCATGACGACGCCGGCATGGGCCTTCTCGAAGATGCGTGGGGCCGATGGCATCCACGTCGGCTTGATGACGGCCATGTTGGGGACGATCTTGTCGAGCCGCCCGTCGAGCGCCGTCGGGTAGCCGATCTTGAGGTTCGTCGTGAGGAAGAGCTTGCCGAACACATGAGACAGCGGCAGCCACAGGTAGCACACGTCGTCCGGCCCGATGATCCCCATGGCGTGGGTTGACGCCCCCTGGTAGATCCACGTGCGCTGCAGCAGCCGCACACCCTTGGGGCGCCCGGTCGTGCCGGACGTGTAGATGAGGGTCGCGAGGTGCTCGGGCCGGCTTCCGTCGATGCGTTCGTCGACGCACGTCGGGTGCTCCTCCAGGTATGCCGCTCCCTCCTTCTCGAGGTCGGCGAGCGTGGTCACGCCGTCGGCGGCGTCGCCGTCGATGACGACGATGCGGCGCAGCGAGGGAACCTGGTCGCGGATGCCGAGGACCTTCTCGCGCTGGGCGTTGTCCTCGACGAAGGCGACGATGCTCGCGGAGTCGGCGAGGATGAAGGCGACGTCAGCGGCATGCGTCGTCGGGTAGACCGTCGTCGTCGCCGCCCCGGCGCACATGACGGCGAGGTCGACGAGGGCCCACTCGTAGCGCGTGTTCGAGGCGATGGCGACACGCTGCTGGGACTGGATGTCGAGGGCGATGAGCCCGGCCGCGAGGCGGCGGACGCGCTCGTCGACCTCACGCCACGTCACCTCGTGCCACGTGTCGCCGCTCGGGCCGATCTCGGGGTAGCGGAAGGCGATGTCGTTCGGAGTGGCCGAGACCCGGTCCCGGAAGAGGGCCCCGACGCTCGGGGCCCTCTCCTCGAGGATGGCGCGGCTCCACTGCTCGTCGGACGGGGTTTGCAGGGTCGACGCAGTCATCACCATGAGTGAACCTCGCTGTTCGCCGGACGTTGCGCCGATGGTCCCACACCTGGTTACCGCCAGGTAGTCCTTCGCGCCGTCAAGTCGCCCCCACCCTCGCGCCCCTCCCTCGCCGGGGTGATAACGCGCGTTCTACCGCGCGTTATCACCCCGGCAGCGGTGGAGCGGGATCACCCCGGCAGCGGTGGCGCGGGCGGAGCGGGATGACGCCGACGACGCCGACCGGGCCGCCCGCCGTTGCCTTCCGCGCCGCTCAGCCGCGGCGGTAGCGGTCCGTATGCCGTTCCGCCGCGATGTGGGTGTTGTTGACGAGCCCGAGCGCCAGCCAGCACGCGAACATCGACGACCCCCCGTAGGACACGAACGGCAGCGGCAGCCCCGTCACGGGCATGAGCCCGAGGTTCATGCCGACGTTCTGGACGATCTGGAAGGTGAACCATGCGGCCACGCCCACGCCGAGGAGCCGTCCGAACGTGTCCATCGACCGGGCCGACACGAGGAGCACCCGCAGCACGACGAACCCGAGCAGGACGAGCAGCCCGGTCGCGCCGATGAAGCCCAGCTCCTCCCCCGCGACGGAGAAGACGAAGTCGGTCTGCTGGAACGGGATGAACCCGTGCTGGGTCTGCCGCCCGTTGAGGAAGCCCTGCCCGAGCCACCCGCCGGATTCGATCGCCGCCCTTACCTGGCGGGTCTGGTAGCCGAACCCCTGGGGGTCGGCGTTGGGGTGGAGGAACGCCGTGAGCCGGTTCCGCTGGTACGCGCTGAGCACCGGCGTCGTCAGCATGGCGACGACGCCGCCGACCCCGAGCGCCGCGACCCCCACCAGCCACCGCCGCGGCGCCCCGGCGACCATGACGACGGCGAACGTCAGCGCCGCGAGCACAATCGCCGAGCCGAGGTCCGGCTGGAGCATGACGAGCCCGATGGGCAGGAGCGCCAGGACCCACGCGACGGCGATGTCCCGATGCGACGGTGAGGCCCCCATGTCCCACCGCGACGCGAGCAGCAGCGCAAGGCCCAGGCACAGCGCCACCTTGGCGAACTCCGACGGCTGCACCGAGAACCCGGCAGGCAGCCGGATCCACGACCGCGAGCCGTTGATCGTCGACCCGAGCGGGCTCACGACGAGCACGAGCCCGACGAGCGAGGCGGCATACAGCAGCGGCGCGAGGAGACGGAGCGTCTCGTGCGTCACGAGGCTCACGACGACGGCGAGCGCCACCCCGAGACCGGTGTTGACGAGGTGACGGACGAGGTATGCCGTCCCGTCCACTCGGTGCGTGGCCGAGTAGACGAGCAGCGCCCCGACGAGGGACACCCCGAGCCCGGCGACGAACAGGCCCCAGTCACTGCGCCGGAGGACCTCTCGAAGCGGGAGCACGGGCCCGTCAGGTCGGGACGATGCGGGTGAGGGCGACCTTGGACCTGGCGACGTCGTCGGCCATGGCGACGAGGAGCTCCTCGACGGAGTCGAACTTCTCCATCGTCCGGATGTGTTCGACGAACTCGACCATGACGGTCTCCCCGTAGAGGTCGAGGTCGTCCCTGTCGAGGACGTACGCCTCCACGGTCCGCCGTTCGTCCGTCTCGAACGTCGGGTTGGTGCCGACGGAGATGGCGCACGGGAGGGTCCGGTCGGGCGCGTCGTCCGGCAGGTCGAGCCGGGTGAACCAGCCGGCATACACGCCCTCGGCGGGGACCAGCCCGAGGGACTCCGGGCCGAGGTTCGCCGTGGGGAAGCCGAGCGCCCGGCCGCGGTGGTGGCCGTGGACGACGGTCCCGACGTTGCGGTGCGGGCGCCCGAGGATCGAGGCGGCGGTCGCGACGTCTCCGGACGCGATGGCC
>JAJXUB010000066.1 GCA_021783215.1 Actinomycetes bacterium
CCGCGCTGCCCGAGTTCCTGCACACCTACAATCATCACCGCGGCCACACCGCGCTCAAGGGCCTCACACCAGCGAGCCGTGTACCCAACCTCTGTGGGGAGAACACCTAGGCGTTGCGCCAGGTGCGGTCCCCGACCGTCGGGCGCACCGCATACGGGGTGGCGGCCGGTGGACCGGCCGGGGTCGGGGATGATGGGCGCATGGGTGTCGATGAGATCTTCCCCGAGTCGGGGACCGGTGGGCGCGCCTCGCTGCGGAGCGCACGTCCCCGTCGGCGGCGTGGGCTCAAGGTCCTCGGTGCCGTCGTGGCGCTCGTCGTCATCGGCGTTCTCGGCGTCGTCGGGGTCCTGGCGACGAAGGGCGAGCTGGCCACCTCCAAGGTCTTCAAGAACGGCTCCATCCTCGACCTCATCGGGTCGGGCAGCCCCCCGGCGGCCGACAAGCAGGGGCGGACCAACATCCTCGTGTTCGGGACGTCCCAGGACGACCCGAACCATGGTGGTCAGTGGCTCGCGGACTCCATCCAGCTCGTCAGCGTGGACGAGAGGACCAAGAAGGCGGTCATGATCGCCATCCCACGCGACACGTGGGTTCACCTGCCCACGCCGTGTGTCATCGGCACCGAGGCGAAGGTCAACGCCGTCTACGAGTGCGCCTCCGGTCTTCTCTCGACGAACAGCCCACACCCCAGCTCGTATGCCAAGGCGGACGCCGCCGGGGGTGACGCCCTCGCCAGGACGGTCGGCGACATCACGGGCCTGACCGTCCAGTACTGGGTGCATGTCGACTACACCGTCGTTCGGCAGTCGGTCGATGCGGTCGGCGGCATCGACGTCAACATCGTCGGCGACGGCCACTCGGGCATCTACGACTCGAACATGGGTGCACCGCCTGGCTGCACCACCCCAGAGTGCTCCTACGTCTACTACCGGACCGATGGGGTCTACCACCTCGACGGCGCGCACGCTCTCTACCTCGCCCGTGCCCGTGGCGACGCGAACCCCAGGTCATATCTCGACTTCGGGCTCGCCCGGGGCGACTTCGACCGCGAGGCGAACCAGCAGAAGATCATCGTCGCGCTGAAGGACAAGGCGACATCAGCCGGGACGCTCGCCAACCCCGTCGCCGTCTTCAACCTCCTCGGCGCGCTCGGCGACAACGTGACGACGAACCTGACGGCCGGCGAGGCCCGCAGCCTCATCGGCGTCGCGAGGGCCATGGCGGCCGGTGCCATGCAGCCCCTGAGCCTGACCCTCGGCAACCCGCCGGTGCTCACCACGGGCACGGCCTCGGGGCAGAGCATCGTCCTGCCGACGGCGGGGATGTTCGACTGGTCGCAGGTGCGGGCCTTCATCGCCAAGAACGTCCCGGGCAACACGTGATGCGGCGGGTCAGCTAGGGGTTGTCCTGGACGCGCGCGTCAGTGTCGAGGGCGCGACGAAGGCGGTCCACGTTCTTGACGGCGTTGCGCGCCACGACGACCTTCAGAAGCGGCTCGGCCAGCCGCGTCCAGGTCGCCGTGGTCCGGAACGTCAGGTTGATGGCCACGTGGGACCCACCGGCTCCGGCCGTCCCGATGCGGCAGCTCATCTGCTCACGGAGGGGGCCGGAGGTGGCTTCGAAGCCGAAAAGCCGGTCCGGCTCGAAGTCGGTGACACGAGACGACCATGGGATCCCAGCGCCCGTGAATCTCGGGGGCCTCCCAGAAGCGACGCTCCGGCGGCGGCGCCCAGGTGAGCTCAAGTTGGCTGACCCAGCCCGGCGGGGCGATCAAGAACGGTCCGTGCCCGCAGACGGCGTAGGCGAGAGGCGGGCCCCCACCCGCCGCGGCGAACCCGATCCGTTGGTCCATCGACGTACCCGCCTCTGCCTCGACCTCATGGTCCCCCGTGAGCAGGCAGGGTTCCAATGCTTGGTGGAGGAGGACGAAGGAGCGGCGCGCAAGGCGCCGGACCGCGTCGTCCCGCCTCTTGACACGCCACATTGCTGGCATACAATTTGACATCAATACACAAGATGTGACAGGAGTGGTCATGTCCGACGCGCACCCGGACACCGTCGGAAGGCGGTCTTACTCGAGCGCGCACCGGCAACAGCAGAGCGAGATGACCAGGCAGGCGATCCTCGAGGCGATGAACGGGATCGTGGCCGAGAACCGGATCGTCACGTTCACCATCGGTGAAGTGGCTCGCCGGGCCGGCGTGGCCCAGCGCTCTGTGTACCGGCACTTCCCCACCCGAGATGCGCTCATCGAAGGCCTGTACGACGCCAACGAGGACTGGCTCGATCCGGTGAGGTCCATCGACCTACCCGCGACCCCTGACGAGATCCCGGCCCTGGCGCTCAAGGTCTTCGCCAACTTCGACCGGCATCCCGTCGTCACCCGGTCGCTCAACATCGCATCGATGGCGTTCGATATTCGGCCCGTCGCGAGGAGGGAGCGCGACGAGGCGATCAGGGAGGTGATGGCCAGCGCCATGTCGAACCTCGACGACGAGGAGAAAGGGCGTGCCTTCGCCGTCGTCCGCTATCTGTTGAGCGCCCTCGCATGGCAGACGATGCGGGAGCGGTCGGGGCTCGTCGGAGCCGAGGCCGGCAAGGCCGCTTACTGGGCACTGGACGTTCTCATAAAGGACGTGAGCCGGAGAAACGCCGAGGCGGGCCGGCCGCCGAGGCGATCGGCGGCTCACCGCGTCGAGCGGGGTGGCGATGAGGATGACAGCTACGACCAGGCGTGACGCCGGAGAGCAGGGGAGGCTGGTCCTCCCACTGCGCAAGGCTGCGCGGCACGGCGTCGCCGAGGCCGGGTCGAAGGCCACCAACCTCGCGATGCTGCTGGACGCGGGGTTCCCCGTCCCGGAGGGGTTCGTCGTGACGGTCGATGCGTTTGTCGACTTCCTGGCCACCATCGGCGACGAGGCGGGTGTGACATCCGGATCCGTCGCGGGCGCACCGCTCCCGTCGGCCATCAGGCGCGAGGTCGCGGCGGCCGTCGCCGACCTTGGTGACGTGCCGCTGGCCGTCCGGTCTTCCGGCGTTTCCGAGGACCTGCCCGGTGCCTCCTTCGCCGGGCAGTACGAGACGGTTCTCAATGTGCGAGGCGCCGAGGCCGTGCTCGAGGCGGTTCAGCGGTGCTGGGCCTCCGCCTTCACCGAGAGGGTGACGGCATACCGCGAGAGCAGGGGGCTTGAGGACGGGCCCCGCATGGCCGTGCTCGTCCAGCGCATGGTCCCCGCGGATGCCGCCGGCGTCGCCTTCACGGCCAACCCTGTCACCGGCGACCGGACGGAGACGCTCGTCAGTGCCGTGCGAGGGCTGGGGGAGCGGTTGGTCTCCGGCCAGGCCTCGCCCGACGAGTGGACAGTCGGAGACGACGCCTCAGCCGTCTGTCGCCACGCCCCGGAACGGGCGATCGACTCCGCCCAGGCGCGCCGGGTCGCCGCCTTGGCCAGACGCGTCGAGGCCTTCTCGAAGGTCCCACAGGACGTCGAGTGGGCCATCGCCGGGGGAGAGGTCCTCCTCCTGCAGGCGCGACCGATCACGACGCTGGGTCCCGAGGGCGAGCTCGCCGCGACGGCACCGGTGGAAGCACCCCCCGGCTTCTGGGAGCGGGAGATCAGCCACTTCCCTCGACCGCTCACCCCGCTGTTCCGCTCCGTGATCCTGCCGATCGAGAACGAGACGCTCCGGTCCTTCTTCGACGAGGCGTCCCCTCTCCTGGAGACGGTCCAGCTCCGGGAGATCGGCGGTTCGGTCTACCAGCGTCTGGTCCCGCTTGGTGGCAAGGACCGGTCGGCGCCCCCCGCGCCCGTGATGTGGCTCATGGTGCGCGTGGTGCCGCGGATGCGTTCTCGGATCAGGGCAGGGACTGCGGCGATCCGCGAGGACCTGTTCGGCGGCTACATCGAGCGTTGGTATGCGGATTGGAAGCCGGCGCTCGAGGCGCGGATCAGGCGGCTGAGGCAGGTGAGCCTGGACGAGCTCTCCGACGAGTCGTTGGCCGAGCACGCGGAGTCCGTGGTCGACCTCGTCACGGAGAGCCACGGTGTCCACTTCCGGCTCAACCCCTCCGTCATCCTGATGCTCGCGGAGCTCGCCTTCGCCTGCCGTGACCTTCTCGGGTGGGACGACCGGCGCGTCATGGACCTACTGAGCGGCCTCTCCGAGACGTCCAGCGCACCGGCCCTACGTCTCGCCGAGGTCGCCTCCCTGGCGCGCATGTCCGGGGCGTCCGGCCTGCTGGCGGACAACGACGACCGCACGCTGGAGAACCTGTCCATGGTGGATCCGGCGTTCGCCGCCGCCCTCGACTCCTACCAGAGCGAGTTCGGCTGCCGGGCCCTTCGTTACGAGTTCATGGAGGCCACGCTGGCGGAGCAGCCGGCGCTCATCCTTGGGTTGGTGCGTGACCAGATCGACCGGGGCTACGACCCCGCCTCGGATGCGGTGGCCCTGGGGGAGCGACGCGCGGCGGCCGTTGCCGAGGCCCGCACGGCTCTTGCCACCCGTCCGGTCGCCGACAGGGACAGGTTCGAGCGGGCACTGGCCCGGGCCCAGCGTGCCTATCCCGTGCGCGAGGACAACGAGTTCTACGCGGTCAGCTGCCCGTATGCCCTCGTGCGGTATGCCTTCCTCGAGGTGGGCCGTCGGCTTGTGCGGTCGGGGCGTTTGGACGAGGTCGATGACGTCTTCTTCCTCACGCACGACGAGACACGCGGGTTGCTGCAGCACGCCGACGATCTTCGGGGACTTGTCCAGGAACGCAGGCGGGCGATGGCGTGGGCCGAAGCCCACCCGGGGCCGACGTCCTACGGGCGGCCGCCCGGCCCCCCTCCGCCGCTTTCCGTTCTGCCTCCTGGGCCCCGCTTCATGATGGAAGGCATTCTTTGGGGCTACGAGCGGACCTTCCCGCCGGCTCCGCTGCGGCAGTCGGGGGATGCGGCGACGCTGACCGGCATCGCCGCCGCTGCGGGCCGGTACACCGGCTCCGTGCGAGTGGTCATGGACGAGTCAGAGTTCCGTAAGGTCCGCGCGGGCGATATCCTCGTGTGTCCGATCACGTCTCCGGTCTGGTCGGTGCTCTTCCCGAGCGTGGGGGCGGTGATCACCGACACGGGAGGCATCCTCTCCCACTCGGCCATCATCGCGCGGGAGTACCGCATTCCCGCCGTCGTCGCGACCGGTAACGCCACACGGCTTCTGCACGACGGTCAGCTGGTGACCGTGGACGGGGGGGCAGGACTGGTGAAGGTACTGAGCTCGGGTCCGGAGCAGGACGGCGGCCGGTGATGATCTCCCTCCACCGGCTCGGCCAGGTCGATCCGCCGTCGCACTCCTCTTCGACCGCCAATGTGCCGCCGGCAGCCTCTGAGGGCGCTTCCGCGGCGCCAAGGGCCGCCCTCGATGGTCCGGCCATGCCCTTGATCATCGTGAGCCTCGCGACCGCTGTGCTGACCATCGGCGTCGTGGGGCCCGTCAGCTTCGTCTTCGGCTGGTCCGCGCTCTGGCTGCCTGGCCAGGACGGCGGGCAAGCTCGTCACCGGGTTCGCCTCGGCTGGATGGTCTTCGGGCTGAACCTCCTCCTCGTCGCGGCGGCCGGGGCTACCATGCTGTGGATCCGAGCGAGAGGTGCGGTGGACCTCGGCCCGACGAACGGCGGCCTCGTGGCGTGACGGTCCACGCTCAGCTCCGCGGCACCGCGACGGGCCCTGTGCCGGGGGGACGCCGCGGCAGCTGATCCGCGTGTGTGTCCGACGGGGAGGCTGCTGGCTGGTGGCCCGAAACGCGAGTGCGTAGGGGCGTGCTCTGCCGGGGGAGGCGGAGGATACGCTCACTCACGCGCGGGAGTGGAACCCCCGGCGTCGAAGACGTTCCCCATCGGAAAAGGGTGAGCCATGATCGTGCCGTTCTCTGTCAACGACTTCCTCGACCGTGCTCTGGCGGTCTACTCCGGGCGTCTCGGCATCGTCGACGAGCCCAGCCAGCCGGCGCCGTCCCTCGGCGACGTCACCTACGGCCGTGTCGGTGAGCTGGCCCGGGCTCAAGCCGCCAAGCTCGACGCCCTCGGCCTGGACGTCGGAGACCGGGTTGCGGTCGTCAGCCACAACAGCGCGCGCCTGTACACCTCGTTCTTCGGCGTATGCGGATCCGGGCGTGTGCTGGTGCCAGTGAACTTCCGGCTCTCCGCCGACGAGGTCGGCTACATCGTCGCGCACTCGGGCGCCAGGGTCGTCTACATCGACCCTGAGCTCAAGGACTCGCTCGCGGGGATCAAGGCCGAGCGCGTCCTTATCCTCGGCGAGGATGACGACGACCTGTATCGCTTCGGAACCGAGCCGAGGCCGTGGGACCCGGACGAGAACGCGACGGCAACGATCAACTACACGTCCGGGACGACGGCACGGCCGAAGGGCGTCCAGATCACGCACCGCAACATCTGGACCAACGCGGTGACCTTCGCGCTGCACGCCGGCGTGACCGACCGGGACGTCTACCTTCACACCCTGCCGATGTTCCATGCCAACGGCTGGGGAATGCCGTTCGGGATGACCGGGCTGGGCGTCCCACAGGTGGTGCTCCGCAAGGTCGACGGGACCGAGATCCTCAGGCGCGTCGAGAAGTACGGCGTCACGGTGATGTGCGCCGCGCCGGCCGTGGTCGCCGCCGTGCTGGACGCGGCGCCTGCCTGGGAGGGCGAGGTCCCCGGTCGCGACAAGGTCCGGATCATCGTCGCCGGTGCGCCGCCGCCGACGAAGACGGTCGCTCGCGTGGAGGCCGAGCTGGGCTGGGAGTTCATCCAGATCTACGGCCTCACCGAGACCTCGCCCCTGCTCACCGTCAACCGGACCCGTGCCGAGTGGGACGTCCTCGACGGGGAGGAGCGTGCGCAGAAGCTCGTCCGCGCGGGCCAGCCGGCGCTCGGCGTGAGCCTGAAGATCGACGACGAGGGTGAGGTGCTGGCCCGTTCCAACGTCGTGTTGGCCGGCTACTGGCAGCAGCCCGAGGAGACCGCGGTAGCGCTCCGGGACGGGTGGTTCCACACCGGCGACGGGGGTGCCATCGGCGATGACGGGTACCTGACGATCCAGGACCGCAAGAAGGACGTCATCATCACCGGCGGAGAGAACGTCTCCTCGATCGAGGTCGAGGACGCGATCTTCTCCCACCCCGACGTCGCCGAGGTCGCCGTCATCGCCGTCCCCGACGAGAAGTGGGGCGAGACGATCAAGGCGCTCGTCGTCAAGGCCGAAGGCTCGCAGGTGACCGAGCAGGAGCTCATCGACTACGTCAAGGCCAAGGTGGCGCACTACAAGGCGCCGTCGAGCGTGGAGTTCCGCGACTCCCTCGCGCGGACGGCGACGGGCAAGCTGCAGAAGTTCAAGCTGCGGGAGCCCTACTGGAAGGGTCGCGACCGCCAGGTCAACTGACCCACGCGGCGTTCGTGCCGGCCGGGCGAGGGGTCGCCGCGAAGGGGCCCGCCACTTTGCGACGGGCGCACGCCGCTGCACCGGAGCCCAGGCGGCATACCGGCTGCTCGGGATCGAGCGAGCCGTGCCTCCCGGCTCCGGAGACGCCCGCGCCAGCGGCGGATGCGAGCCTCGACGACAGCCCTGGTGGGGCCAGCTCCTCGAGCAGGCGCTCCCGTGAGCCTCTGGCGACGCGCCCATGGGGGAGGGCCCGTTCGCCGGGGCAGACAAGACCTGCCTACCGCTGGTGATCGGGGACTACGCCGGCGGGACCACCGCAGCGCTGGACGGCCGCGCGGGACGTCTTGCCCGACACCCAGGAGCAGCGTGCGGGTTCCAGACGACTGCCACCGTCCTGGCCGCGACTCCGACGGGAGGACGAGCGTGACCGCATCCCTCATGACGCACCCAGCAGGTCATGACAGCCTCACAACGCGGCCGGCGGCAACGGTCAGGACCCGAGGGTTTCGCGCCCGGCGGCGTACTCCTCACGTAGCTCCCGCTTGAGGACCTTGCCGCTGGGGTTCTTCGGCAGTGAGTCGGCGACGAAGACGGCCTTGGGCACCTTGAAGGGTGCCAACCGCTCGGACAGGTAGGACCGGATCTCTTCCCCGGTGAGGGTCGAGCCGGCCTTGGGCACGACGACCGCCGTGACGGCTTCGACCCATTTGGGATCAGGAAGCGCGAACACCGCGACCTCGGCGACGTCGGGATGGACGTAGATCGCCTCCTCGACCTCCCGGGACGCGACGTTCTCGCCGCCGGTCTTGATCATGTCCTTCTTGCGGTCGACAATGCTCAGCCGCCCCTCCGCCGAGAAGACCCCGAGATCGCCGGAGTGGAACCACCCGTTGGCGAAGGCCGCTGCCGTCTTCTCGGGGTCCTTGTAGTACCCGAGGGTCGCTTGGGCACTTCGGTGGACGACCTCGCCGACGACACCGGGAGGCACGGGGTGGTCATCGTCGTCGACGACACGTGTCTCGACGTTCAGGACCGGGCGGCCGGCCGAGCCGGCATACGTCATCTGGTCCTCTGGCGGGAGGATGGTCGCCACCGGCGCCATCTCGGTCTGCCCGTAGAAGTTCCACAGGCGAACGCCGGGCAGGCGGGTCTGGATCTCCCGGAGGACCTCGACCGGCATCGGCGATGCCCCGTAGTAGCCCTTCTTCAGCGAGGAGAGGTCGAACCTGTCGAAGTCCGGATGACGCAGCAGGGAGATCCATACCGTCGGGGGAGCGAAGTACTTGGTCACCCTGTGCGTCTCGATGACGCGCATAACGGCTGCCGGGTCGGGTGCGGGCAAGAGGATGCTCGTCGCGCCGAGGTAGATGTCGGGGCCAAGGAAGCAGTCGAGCTGAGCGCAGTGGTAAAGGGGGAGGGTGTGCAGGTCGACGTCGTCTGCGGCCATCCCGCCGTCGACGATGGCGCTGACGTACTCGGCGATGAGGGCACGGCTTGACTGCACCGCGCCCTTGGGACGGGACTCGGTGCCCGAGGTGTACATGATGCGCAGCGGGTCGTCGTCGGCCACGACGATGTCGACCTCACGCGAAGGCGCCTGCGTCCAGGACGCCAGGTCCTCCCATCCGTCCGGAGGCGCTCCCTCGGCCGGTCCGATCCAGCCACGCACGTCCGGCTCGATGGCCGCGATGCCGAGGGCGGCCGCCATCGTGGCGTGGAGCGCGCCGTCGTCGGCGACGACGGCCGTCGCACCCGAGTGCCCGAGGATGAAAGCCACCTCGTCCGCCGTGAGCATGAAGTTGATCGGGACGAGGACGAGCCCGCAGCGAGCGGTCGCATAGGCGAGCACGGCGAACTGCCAGGAGTTGCGCGCCAACAGGGCAACGCGGTCGCCCTTCACCAGGCCCCGGTCGAGCAGGGCACCGGCGGTCGAGGTGACGGCCGCGTCGAGCTCGGCGTAGGTGAAGGACCTGCCGCGGTCGATCAGGGCTGTCTTGTCAGGGAACCGTCCCGCGGACCGTCGCAGCAGGTCGGCCAGGCCCTGGGCGCGGGCGACGTTGACCGGGTCGTCGTTCATGAGGCAGCCTTCCCGCCGTTGCGAGCTCTATTGGTGGGGCGTGGGTGAGCGTAGCGGCCGGCGCCGCCGCGGGTCGCGCGGTGGCAACGACCCGGCCTCAGGTGTTCACGGCTTGTCGACGAGGTAGGCGTCCTGCCCGACCTCGTCCGCGATGGCCTTCCTGACCGCGGCGGCCACCGCGGGCGCCACCGCAGGGTCGAAGACGGACGGCACGATGTAGCTCGAGTTGAGCTCGTTCGGCTTCACGGCATCGGCGATTGCCGTGGCGGCCGCGACCATGACCCCCTCGGAGATCGCCGTCGACCTCGTGTCGAGCAGCCCGCGGAACAGTCCCGGGAAGGCCAGGACGTTGTTGATCTGGTTCGGGTAGTCCGAACGCCCGGTCGCGACGACGGCGGCGTGCTCGGCGGCTGCCAGCGGGTTGACCTCGGGGTCCGGGTTGGCGAGCGCGAACACGATGGCGTTGTCCGCCATCGTCGCGATGTCGTCTCCGGTGAGGAGGTTCGGAGCCGACACCCCGATGAAGACGTCCGCGCCGGCGATGATCTGGCGCAGGGGACCGGACTCGTCGTCGGCGTTGGTGTGGTCGGCCAGCCACTGCCGGTCGGGGTCGGCATACGTCTCCCCGCGGTGGATCGCACCGCTGCGGCCCGCAGCCACGATCTGCGTCGCCCCCATGACGAGCAACGAGGTGATGATGGCGTGTCCGGCCGCCCCGACACCGCTGACGACGATGCGGACATCCTCGATCTTCTTGCCGACGACGCGCAACGCGTTCGTCAGGGCGGCGAGGACGACGATCGCCGTGCCGTGCTGGTCGTCGTGGAACACCGGGATGTCGAGCTCCGCCCGAAGCCGCCGCTCGATCTCGAAGCACCGCGGGGCGGCGATGTCCTCGAGGTTGATTCCGCCGTAGACCGGCGCGATCGCCTTGACGATCGAGATGATCTCCTCCGTGTCCTGCGTGTCCAGGCACACCGGCCACGCGTCCACCCCGGCAAACCGCTTGAACAAGGCCGCCTTGCCCTCCATGACCGGCAGCGCCGCTGCCGGGCCGATGTTCCCAAGCCCAAGCACGGCCGACCCGTCCGTGACGACCGCGACGGTGTTGCGCTTGATCGTGAGGCGCCGAGCATCCGCAGGGTTCTCGACGATGGCCAGGCAGATGCGGGCGACGCCGGGAGTGTAGGCACGGGACAGGTCGTCGCGGTGCTTAGTGGCACCTTCG
>JAJXUB010000067.1 GCA_021783215.1 Actinomycetes bacterium
CTACGTCAACGCGCCGTTGCTGGCCAAGGAGCGCGGCTGCCAGACCCGGTTGACGACGGCGAGCGAGACGCAGGACTTCCGCAACGTGACGACCCTTCGCGGCAGCCTCGCCGACGGCAGCATGGTGTCCGTCGCGGGGACGCTCACCGGTCCGCGGATGATCCAGAAGGTCGTCGGCGTCAACGGGTACGACATCGAGATCCCGCTGAGCCAGCACATGGCCTTCTTCACGTACGGGGACCGGCCGGGGGTCATCGGTGCCGTCGGGTCCGTCCTCGGCGGCGCGCAGATCAACATCGGCAGCATGCAGGTGGCCCGCGACGACGAGAGTGGCCGCACCCTTGTCGCGATGACCGTCGACAGCGCGATCCCCGGCGACGTCGTCCAGGCGATCAAGAAGGAGATCGACGGCGACGTCAAGGTCATCGACCTCGACTGACCGCGTGCGAGTCCGGATCCTGGAAGATCCGACGCCGGATCGCCGGCGACGACTACGCTGCAGGTCAGCACATCCGCTGACGTTCGGCGCGTTCAGCCGCTAACACCCCGCGGCGCCAAGGCCGACGGTGCTCGCCCCACCGGGCTCGAGCACACCGATCCACGACAAGCACCAAGGAGCACCGTCCATGAGCACGGAGGCCCAGCTGGCCCGCCAGGCTCTCCAGGAGTCCATGGACCTGCGCGAGCAGGGCCACAGCGACGACTGACTGATCCCGACTCTCGTATGCCGTCCGCCCGCCGGGGCCGGGCGGCATACGCGTGTCGGCGACCCACGCCTGCAGGGGATGTTCAGCAACCTTTCAGCGCCGGGGCGACGGCATACGGCACGATGACGCCTATGCCACCCTCACTCGCCGAGACCTGGTCCTGGGCCGACGGGGCGCAGACCCTGCGCGAAGCCAGCGGCGCGGCGGACCGCGTCGACCCTGTCCTCCCGCGAACCGGCGGTCCGGCCGGCAACCGGCGGCTCACCGCGTGGACCGGGCTCGTCCTCCTTCTCCTCTTCCTCGTCGAGCTCGTCACCGTTCTCGACGTCCGGGGCCTCATCTCGTGGCACGTCGTCGTCGGATGCCTGCTCATCCCTCCGGCGCTGCTCAAGACGGGCTCGACCGGCTGGCGGATGGTGCGCTACTACACGGGCAACGACGCCTACCACGAGGCCGGACCGCCGCCGATGCTCCTTCGCCTCCTCGGGCCCCTCGTCGTCCTCTCGACCCTCGCCGTGCTCGGGACCGGCCTGGCCCTCGTCCTCATCGGGCCCGACCGGGGACGATCCTCGATCCTCGTCCCCGGCCTCAGCGTCCTCTTCCTCCACAAGGGGTCCTTCGTCGTGTGGTGCGGCGCGACCGGGCTGCATGTCCTCGGCCGGATCGTCCCGGCGCTGCGGATCGTCTCCGGGAAGGGGGCCTCCGGCGGGGCGGTGTCGGGCCGGGGCGTGCGGATCGGCGTCATCACCCTCGCCGTCGCCACCGCGGCGCTCCTGGCCCTCCTCGTCTCACCCAAGATCGGCGCGTGGCACCTTGACCGGCCCTTCGACCGAGGCCAGGTCCAGGACCGCTGACCACCCCGCCCGCGTCGGCGACCCACGGGGTGAGACGGCCGTCCCGGATCGCAAGACGTCCCCATACGCTTCCGGACATGACGACGGGGACGCTGAACATCGCGGTCATCGGTGGCGACGGCATCGGACCCGAGGTCGTCGCCGAGGGCCTGAAGGTTCTCCGCGCGGCTGTCGGCAGCGACGGACCGTCCGTCACGAGCACGACGTACGACCTCGGCGCGCGCCGGTGGCTCGACACCGGGGAGACCCTGCCGCCCTCCGTCCTCGACGAGCTGCGGGCGCATGACGTCATCCTCCTCGGTGCCATCGGCGACCCGAGCGTGCCGAGCGGCGTCCTCGAACGAGGCGTCCTCCTGCCGCTGCGGTTCGCCCTCGACCACTACGTCAACCTCCGGCCGGCCAAGCTTTACCCCGGCGTCGCCAGCCCCCTCGACGTGGCCCGCGTCGCGCCGGGCGGTATCGACTTCGTCGTCGTGCGGGAGGGCACGGAGGGTCCGTACGTCGGCAACGGCGGCAGCGTCCGCACCGGCACGCCCAACGAGATCGCGACCGAGGTGAGCATCAACACCCGCTTCGGCGTGGAGCGCGTGGTTCGCGACGCCTTCGCGCGGGCCCAGGCACGCCCGCGCAAGCACCTCACCCTCGTCCACAAGCACAATGTCCTGACGAACGCGGGTCACCTCTGGCGCCGCACCGTCGAGGACGTGGCGTCCGATTTCCCCGACGTTGAGACCGCCTACCAGCACGTCGACGCCGCGACGATCTTCCTTGTCAACGACCCCGGCCGGTTCGACGTCATCGTCACCGACAACCTCTTCGGCGACATCATGACGGACATCGCCGGCGCCATCGTCGGCGGCATCGGCCTCGCGGCGAGCGGGAACATCAACCCCGACCGCACGGCCCCGAGCATGTTCGAGCCGGTCCACGGCTCCGCCCCCGACATCGCCGGCATGGGGGTCGCCGACCCGACGGCGACCATCCTCTCCGTGGCGATGCTCCTCGACCACGTCGGGCTCGCCGGCGAGGCCCGGCGCGTGGAGACGGCGGTGGCCGACGACCTCGCCGAGCGGGGGCCGACGAGCCGTTCGACGACGGCCGTCGGGGACGCCATCGCCGCTCGACTGTGACACCGGCGCCGCGGGTACGCTGACGACCGGAGGACAGCGACGCCCCTCGGAAAGTTGGTAAGCCATGTCTCTCACCTTCGACGTCCAGCTGCGGGCCGACCCGGCCAGTGATGCCGAACGTGCGGCAGTCCTCGACAACCCGGGGTTCGGGAAGTTCTTCACCGACCACATGGTCCAGGCCGTCTGGACCAGGGACGGCGGTTGGCGCGACGGGCGCGTGACGGCATACGGCCCCATCCAGCTCATGCCGAGCGCGGCCGTCCTCCACTACGCCCAGGAGATCTTCGAGGGGCTCAAGGCCTACCGTCATGAGGACGGGTCCATCTGGACGTTCCGCCCGCAGATGAACGCGCGCCGCCTGGCCCGCAGCGCCGCGCGGCTCGCGCTCCCGGTGCTGCCCGAGGCGGACTTCCTCGCCTCGCTGGAGGCGCTCGTGCGCGTCGACGAGGCGTGGGTGCCGGCGTACGGCGACACCGAGGAGTCGCTCTACCTGCGCCCGTTCATGTATGCGAGCGAGGCGTTCCTCGGCGTGCGCCCCGCCAACGAGGTCCGTTACGGTGTCATCGCGTCGCCGGCGGGGGCGTACTTCTCCGGCGGCGTCAAGCCCGTCACCCTCTGGGTCTCGACGAACTACGCGCGCGCCGGCGCCGGTGGCACGGGGGCGGCCAAGTGCGGCGGCAACTACGCGAGCAGCCTCGCCGGACAGCTCGAGGGGATCGAGCACGGGTGTGAGCAGGCCGTCTTCCTCGACTCCTCGACCCACACGTTCGTCGACGAGCTCGGCGGCATGAACGTCTTCCTCGTCACGAAGGACAACGAGCTCGTCACCCCCGAGCTGACCGGGTCGATCCTCGAGGGGGTCACCCGCGGCTCGATCCTCCAGCTCGCCAAGGAGCTCGGCCTCGACCCCGTGGAGCGACGCGTGCCGATCGCCGAGTGGGAGGACGGCGCGCGTTCCGGCGACATCACCGAGGTCTTCGCCTGTGGCACGGCGGCCGTCGTCACCCCCGTCGGGGAGCTGCGCTGGGAGGGCGGGTCGGCGCCGTCGACGGCGGGTTCGGCGGGCGGTCCCGTGACCCGGCACATCCGCGAACGGCTCCTCGACATCCAGTTCGGCCGCGCGGAGGACGTCCACGGCTGGATGCACCGGCTCGTCTGAGCCAGCCCATATGCCACCGGACCGCCCGCGACTGGTCGCCACCGACCTCGACGGGACGTTCCTGCGGTCCGACGGGTCCGTGAGCGACCGGTCGGCGGCCGTCTGGAACGCCCTGCCGCAGCACGGGATCGAGACCGTCATCGTCACGGCGCGGCCACCGCGATGGCTCCACGCCCTGGAACACCTCGTCGGCCCCCGAGGGGTCGTCCTGTGCGGCAACGGCGCCTTCGTCTACGAGGTCGCGGCTCGCCGGATCGTCGAGAGCCACGGGTTCGAGCGCGGCTCACTGCTCGGCATCATGGACGACCTCCGCGCCGTCGTCCCGGGGATCGCCTTCGCCGTCGAGGCGGCCGACGGGCCGGTCGTCGGGCCCGGGTGGCCCGACGACGGCGACATCCACCGGGTGGGTGGCGCCGACCTCGCCGACGGGACGGTGGGCAAGCTGCTCGCCCTCGCGCCGGCCCTGCCGACGGACGAGTTCCTCGTCACCGTGGCGCAGACCGTCGGCGTGCGTGGGCATCTCGCCTACTCGGGAGCCGCGGGTCTCGCCGAGGTCAACCCGCCCGGCGTGACGAAGGCCGCCGCCCTGGCGGCCTGGTGCGGGGAGCTCGGCATCGCCGCCGGGCAGGTCTGGGCGTTCGGCGACATGCCCAACGACCTCCCCATGCTCCGATGGGCGGGCCACTCGTTCGCCGTCGTCAACGCCCACCCGGATGTCCTGCGCGAGGCGGACGTCACGTGCGCGTCGAACGACGACGACGGCGTCGCCCGTGTCCTCGAGCCGCTCCTGACGGGGCGGAGCCACGGGGACCGTCCACCGCGACGCGCCCGAACGAGAGGGGACGAATGATGCCGAGGAACCCCGCAGGAGCACCTGCGCTGACGTTGGCACAGCTCGCACAGGAGATCGCCGCCGGCGACATCGACACGGTCGTCGTCGCGTTCACCGACATGCAGGGCCGGCTCCAGGGAAAGCGCCTGCACGGGCAGTTCTTCCTCGACCACGTCCTCACCGACGGGGTCGAGGGCTGCACCTACCTTCTCGCCGTCGACGTCGAGATGAGCACGGTGTCCGGGTACGAGATGAGCAGCTGGGACCGTGGCTACGGCGACTTCTCCTTCGACCTCGACCTGGCGACCCTTCGCCGGACCCCTGGGCATCGGGGCTCGGCGACGGTCCAGTGCGACCTCTCGTGGCCCGACGGCTCCGGTCCGGTCCGGCCCAGCCCGCGCCAGATCCTCAAGGGCCAGGTGGAGGCGGTCGCACGGCGCGGGTTCACGGCATACGCCGGGACCGAGCTGGAGTTCCTCGTCTTTCAGGACACCTACGAGGCCGCCTGGGACCGCGGGTACAGCGGGCTGACACCGGCGAACCGCTACAACGTCGACTACTCGATCGTCGGTGGCGGGGTCGTCGAGCCGCTCCTACGGGACCTGCGCAACGAGATGTACGCCGCCGGTGTCACCGTCGAGGGGGCCAAGGGCGAGTGCAACCTGGGACAGCACGAGATCTCCTTCCTCTACGACGAGGTCGTCAGGACGTGCGACAACCACGTCGTGTACAAGACGGCCGCCAAGGACATCGCCCGTGCCCACGGCCAGGCGGTCACGTTCATGGCGAAGTACGACCAGCGCGAGGGCAACAGCTGTCACATCCACCTGTCGCTGCGGGGCGAGGACGGCTCTGCGGCCTTCGCCGATGCGCAGGACCCGCGCGGACAGTCGACGGTGTTCGACCACTTCCTCGCCGGCCTCCTCGCGACGATGCGCGAGCTGTCCTACTTCTATGCCCCGAACATCAACTCCTACAAGCGTTTCCAACCGGGATCGTTCGCGCCCACGGGCGTCGCCTGGGGCCGCGACAACCGCACGTGCGCGCTCCGGGTCGTCGGCCACGGGGCCGGGCTGCGCGTCGAGAACCGGGTGCCCGGTGCGGACGTCAACCCCTACCTGGCCGTCGCCGCGATGATGGCCGGTGGGATGTACGGCGTCCGTGAGCAGCTGCCGCTGGAGCCGGCGGTGGAGGGCAACGCGTATGTCGCGGACCTCACCCACGTCCCGACCACCCTCCAGGAGGCGCGCGACCTGCTTGCCGCCTCCGCGATCGCGCGGGACGCCTTCGGTGACGACGTCATCGACCACTACGTCCACGCGGCGGACGTCGAGATCGACGCCTTCAACGCGGCCGTGACCGACTGGGAACGAGTGAGAGGGTTCGAGCGACTGTGACGGGCACCCATGACGTCATCAACCCGGCGACCGAGGGCGTCGTCACGACGATCGAGCAGGTCGGGGTCGAGGAGACCGACGCCGCCATCGCCAAGGCCGTTGCCGTCGGCCCCGCGTGGCGGGACGTGACGCCGGCCGACCGAGGCCGGCTCCTGCGCCGGTTCGCCGATGTCGTCGATGCCCACCTCGAGGAGCTCGCGCAGCTCGAGGTCCGTAACGCCGGCCACACCGTCGGCAACGCCCGCTGGGAGGCCGGCAACGTCCGCGACGTCCTCGCGTACTACTCCGCGGCGCCGGAACGGCTGTTCGGGAGGCAGATCCCCGTCGCCGGCGGTCTCGACGTGACGTTCAAGGAACCTCTTGGGGTCGTCGCCGTCATCGTCCCGTGGAACTTCCCGATGCCGATCGCCGGGTGGGGCTTCGGGCCGGCCCTGGCGGCCGGCAACACGGTGGTCCTCAAACCGGCCGAGCTCACCCCCCTGACGGCGATCCGGCTCGGCGAGCTGGCCTTGGAGGCGGGCATCCCCGACGGCGTCTTCACCGTCCTCGCCGGCAAGGGCTCGGTCGTCGGGGAGCGGTTCGTCACCCACCCCGACGTCCGCAAGGTGTGCTTCACCGGCTCGACCGTCGTCGGTCAGGGGATCATGCGCACGGCCGCCGACTCGCTCAAGCGGGTGACGTTGGAGCTCGGCGGCAAGAGCGCCAACATCGTCTTCGCCGACGCCGACCTGGACAAGGCCGCCGCCTCGGCGCCGATGTCCTTCCTCGACAACGCCGGCCAGGACTGCTGCGCCAGGTCGCGGATCCTCGTGGAACGCAGGGTCTTCGACGCGTTCATGGGCCGTTTCGAGGCGGCGGTGGCCGCGGTCTCCGTCGGCGACCCCGCCGACGAGGCGACGGCCATGGGTCCGCTCATCAGCGCTGGCCACCGCGACGCCGTGAGGTCGTTCGTCGAGGACGGCGTCGACGTCGACGTCGCCTTCCGGGGCTCCTGCCCCGATGGCCTGGGCTGGTGGTACCCGCCGACCGCCGTGCTGCCGAGGAGCGTCGACGACCGCGTCTGGCGCGAGGAGGTCTTCGGCCCCGTCGTCGCCGTCATGCCGTTCGACGACGAGGCCGATGCCATCGCCAAGGCGAACGACACGGCCTACGGGCTCTCCGGCTCGATCTGGACGCGCGACGTCGGTCGCGCCATCCGTGTCGCCCGGGCGGTCGAGGCGGGCAACCTCTCGGTCAACAGCCACTCGTCCGTGCGCTACTCGACGCCGTTCGGGGGCTACAAGCGCAGTGGGATCGGCCGCGAGCTGGGGCCCGACGCGCTCGACGCGTTCACCGAGACCAAGAACGTCTACGTCGACACGACCGACTGAAAGGCGCTGGGAGACATGGCTGGACGCATCGAGGGCAAGGTGGCCGTCGTCACGGGGGGATGCTCGGGCATCGGTCTGGCAACGGTGAGGCGGTTCGCCGAGGAGGGCGCCAAGGTCGTCATCGGTGACGTGGACGACTCGACCGGGGAGCAGCTCGCTGCGGACATCGGTGGGGTGTACGTCCACTGTGACGTTTCGAGCAAGGACGACGTCGACCGGCTCTTCGCCACGGCCATTCAGAGGTTCGGCCACCTCGACATCGCCTTCAACAACGCCGGCATCAGCCCCCCCGAGGACGACTCGATCCTCGACACCGAGCTCGACGCATGGCGCAGGGTCCAGGAGGTCAACCTGACGAGCGTCTACCTGTGCTGCAAGGCGGCGCTGCCCTACATGCTGGAGCAGAAGTCCGGCTCCATCATCAACACGGCCTCCTTCGTCGCCGTCCTCGGGGCGGCGACCTCGCAGATCTCCTACAGCGCCTCCAAGGGCGGCGTCCTGTCGATGACCCGCGAGCTCGGGGTCCAGTTCGCCCGCCAGGGCGTCCGCGTCAACGCCCTGTGTCCGGGGCCGGTCAACACCCCACTGCTGCAGGAGCTCTTCGCCAAGGACGCCGAGCGCGCCGCCCGCCGGCTCGTGCACGTCCCGATGGGCCGGTTCGGGGAGCCTGAGGAGATGGCCAACGCCGTCCTCTTCCTCGCCTCCGACGAGTCCTCGTTCATGACGGCGTCGACGTTCCTCGTCGACGGAGGCATCTCCGGCGCCTACGTCACGCCCCTCTGAGCCGGTCCCGCGATGAGCCGTGTGCCGGTGATCGGCCTCTCCTGCTACGTCGAGGACGTCGACCGCGCACCGTGGTCGGCGCAGCGCTCCGCCGTCCTCGACTACCGGTACGTCGCGTCCCTCCAGGACGCCGGTGCCGTCGTCGTCATCCTGCCGCCGCGCGACGACGCCGACGACGCGCTCGCCGCATCGGTGCTTCAGCGGCTCGACGGGCTCGTCCTCGCCGGTGGCGTGGACGTCGAGGCGTCGCGCTACGGCGCCGACCCCCACCCGGGCTCGCAGGACCCGCGGCCGGACCGGGACGCCTGGGAGCTCGCCCTGCTCCGGGCGGCCTATGCCCGCGACCTGCCCGTCCTCGGGATCTGTCGGGGGATGCAGGTCATGGCTGTCGAGGCCGGCGCGGTGCTCGAGCAGCACATTCCCGACCGTGTGGGGACCGAGGTCCACTCCGTCGCGCCGGGTGTCATGGCGGACCACCCCGTGGTGCCCGTGCCGGGGACACGGGTCGCCGCCATCCTCGGCACCGACCCGGTGGACGTCCCGACCTACCACCACCAGGCCGTCGACCCTGGGTCGCTGGCGGCTACCGGGTTCGTGCCGTCCGCGTGGCACGCGGACGGCACCCTCGAGGCGATGGAGGACCCGCGCCGGGGCTTCCGGGTCGCCGTCCAGTGGCACCCTGAGTCCGGGTCCGACCCGCGTCTGTTCGTCGCGCTCCTGCGAGCCGCGGAACATCGCGCGGCCCCCGGACGCTGAGTCCCACGTGACCCAGACACCGTCGAGGCGGACCGCAGCGCTCAAGGCCTACGGCGCCGGCGGCGTGGTGGCGGGCGCCCTCGCCCTCGGGATGGGTGCCGCGCGCATCGCCGAAGGGACCCGGGCGGCACTCGGCGGTCGTCCGTCAGACGAGCGCCTGGTCCGGATCGCCCGGTCACCCCACTGGCGCGACGGCGCCTTCCACAACACCCGGGCGATGGCGACCATGCCGACCGACCAGCTCGGCCTCCTGCGCCGGATGCGCGAGAGCCGAGGCAGGAGGCGTCCGTCGGCGGTGGTGCCTCTGGCGCGCCCGGGCATCCCGGGCGTGAGCAGCGTCCCCGTCGTCACGTGGTTCGGCCACGCCTCGGTGCTCGTCGAGCTCGGCGGGGCGCGCATCCTCCTCGACCCGGTCTGGGGCGAGCGGTGCTCACCCTCGAGAGTCGCCGGGCCGAAGCGCGTCCATCCGGTCCCGGGGCCGCTGGCCGAGCTCGGCCCGGTCGACGCCGTCGTCATCAGCCACGACCACTACGACCACCTCGACCGGGACACGATCGTCGAGCTCGCCCGGACGGCGGCCGAGTTCGTCGTCCCGCTGGGAGTGGGTGCCCACCTCGAGGCATGGGGAGTCGCACCGGACCGCGTCGTCGAGCTCGACTGGGACGAGTCCCAGACGGTCGCCGGCGTCGAGGTCACGTGCGTGGAGTCCCAGCACTTCTCCGGCCGCGGCGTCCGGCGCGACGAGACGCTCTGGGCCTCGTGGGTCCTCGCCTCCCCGTCCGGGCGGGTCTTCTTCTCCGGGGACACGGGCTTCTTCGACGGATACCCGGCGATGGCCGCGGCATACGGACCCTTCGACGTCGCGCTCATGGCGATCGGCGCGTACGACCCGGGATGGCACGGTATCCACCTCGACCCCGAGGAGGCCGTCCGGGCGGCCGTCGACCTCGGGTCGCCGCTCCTCGTGCCCATCCACTGGGGGACCTTCGTCCTCGCGCCGCACCCCTGGGCCGAACCCGTCGAGCGGCTGCTGCCCGCCGCCGGGGCGGCCGGGGTCCGGGTCGCCGTGCCGCGTCCGGGGGAGTCCGTCGACATCTCCGCCCCCGCTCCCGTCGTCGCCTGGTGGCGGCAGGCCTGAGGGGGGCGGGCCGCCAGCATGTGGACAGGCATGTCGTCTGCGGGATCCGGCGTGCCACAGTGACGGCGTGACCGCCCTCCGCGCCGCCACCGCGGCCGTCATTATCGCCTAGCGCGACGAGTCCAATCGTCGCGCAGACCTCCCGTATCCGGGGGGTCTTTTCGTTGGTGGGGCCATGAACCGCGCCGACGGTGACGAGTGGAGGATGACCGGGGACGGCGCCACACCGAGCAGGGCCGGACGAACGAGAGACGACGATGAGCGATCTGCAGGTCTACGACACGACGCTGCGCGACGGCGCCCAGCAGGAGGGGCTCAACCTCTCCGTCGCGGACAAGCTCGCCATCGCGGCGCAGCTCGACGCCCTTGGGGTCGGCTTCATCGAGGGGGGCTGGCCCGGGGCCAACCCCAAGGACACGGAGTTCTTCGCCCGGGCGGCGCGGGAGCTGACCCTACGATCGGCGACCCTGGCCGCGTTCGGTGCGACGCGCCGCGCCGGCGGTCACGCCGATA
>JAJXUB010000068.1 GCA_021783215.1 Actinomycetes bacterium
CAACCGCACCCGCGTCGCATCGGACAGCATCCGGAACACCTCCGCCGCGAGCTCGGCCTGCTCCAAGGGCAGACCAGCGTCGGAGTTATTTGCATTCATGCGCAAATAATACCCCGGACACACCCGCCGCCGGCGGCCCAAGGTGTCGGTATCCGCGGACGTCGACTGTGCCGCGGGGTCGCCACCCTCCCGCCGACGATCGACCTGTGCCGGCAGCGGGTGGCTGAGGACCGCCACCGGCTCCGGTGCTTCGGGTGGCCATCGCCGCGGTGGCGACCCCTTGGGGCCGCACCCGCGCTCAGGAGCCGCTGAGGCCGCCCAGGTCGTAGACCTTGAACAGCACGGCAGCATCGACGCCGAGCGCGGCGCCACCCTGCCGAAGGATCTCCGGGATGAACACCTCGGGGTCCGGGTGACCGGTGACGTGGGCGAGGTAGGCCGCATGGGACTTCAGGGACGCGACGCTCGCCGCGATGGCGCGGCCGTCGACGGGCAGCCCGTGCGTCGGCCGGGCGTGCCCCGTGACGAGGAGCGCCGACGTATGCCATGCCGCGAGGCCCTCGTGGGCGAGCTCGGGAAAGACCCAGGGGTTGTCCGCGTCCCGGACGCCGTCGGCCGCGGCAAGGCCGGCGGCCCGGTGGTCGGCCTGGTTGAGGCCGCCGAAGGCCTCGACGTCGTAGACCATCGTCACGACCGCGTCGGGTCGGACGTCCCGCACGGCGCGGGCGACGTCACGACGCAGGTCGAGGCCGGGCTGGAGCATCCCGTCCGGATGCTCCAGGATCCGCAGGTCGGCCACGCCGACGGTCGCGCACGCCTTCGCCTGTTCCTCGGCGCGCAGCGGACGGATGACGGACGGCGGTTCGGCCATGCCCGCCTCGCCGCCGGTAAGGAGGAGGTAGGTGACCTCGACCCCACGTCGAGTCCACGTGGCGACGGCGGCCGACGTGCCGTACTCCATGTCATCGGGGTGGGCGACGACGCAGAGGACACGGGCCCATGAGGCGTCCGGCAGGAGTGCGAGCTCGTCGGTCATGGGTCTCCCCGGGGTCGTCTGGGTCAGGTGGCGGTCAGACGGTGCGCTCGACGACCGAGCCGATGAGTCCGAGGAGTGCCGCCTTCGCGTCACTGGCCGGCAGGGGGGCGAGCACCTCAGCCGCCCGGGCACCGACCGCGCGCGTCTCGACGCGAGCGCGGGTCATCGCCGGGTGAGCCCGGAGCAGGGTGAGGGCCTCGCGCAGCTCGGCATCGTCGTGCAGGTCCGACGCGAGCAGCTTCTTGAGCCGTTCGTCTGCCGGGTCGGTCGACGCGCGGACGAACAGCACAGGCAGGGTCGCCTTGCCCTCGCGCAGGTCCGTGCCCGGGGTCTTACCGCTCTGCGTCGCGTCGGAGACGACGTCGAGGAGGTCGTCGGCGAGCTGGAAGGCCATCCCGAGCCGCTCGCCGTACTCGCGGAGCATGCCGACGACATCGGCGCTGCACCCACCGAACATCCCCCCGTAGCGCGCCGCCGTCGCGATGAGCACCCCGGTCTTGTCCCGCAGGACCCCGAGGTAGTAGTCGACGGGGTCCTGCCCGGGAGGGCAAGGACGGTCGTCCCGGATCTGTCCCGAGCAGAGCCGGACGAAGGTCTGGGCCTGGATCCTCACCGCCTCCGGCCCGAGGTCGGCGACGATGTCCGACGCGGTGCCGAAGAGCAGGTCGCCGACGAGGATCGCCGTCGAGTTGTCGTAGGCCGCATGGGCGGTCGGCCGGCCGTGGCGGACGTCCGAGTCGTCCATGACGTCGTCGTGGTAGAGCGATGCGAGGTGCGTCAGCTCGACGGCGGCCGCAGCGGCCACGACCCGGTCGTTGATCCCATCCGGTCCGAGCTCGGAGGCGAGCAGCGCGAGGAGGGGCCGGAGGCGCTTGCCGCCGGGCAGGAGGTGCGCACTCGCCGCGGCGATGAACGGGTCCTCGTTGTCGACCCGCGCCGCGAGCAGGGCGTTGACCCGGTCCAGGCCGTCCGAGAGGCGTCGGGCGAGGTCCGGGGAGGTCGCCGGAAGGTTGAGGATCGGGGTGCTCGTCATCGGACCATGGGCCTGCGGCTCGGACGCCTCACCGGAGGAACTGCGCGGCGTTCGCCGCGAGGTCGAGGACCGGGCCGGGGTAGACCCCGAGGATGACCGTGGCAGCCGCGCCGAAGGTGACGACGACGGTCGTCAGCGCTGACGGCATGAGCGCCTCGACCTCCGAGGGCGCGACCTCGGTGAAGTACATGAGGACGATGACGCGGATGTAGACGAAGGCCGTGACCGCACTGCACAGGACGGCCAGGACGACGAGGGCGATCCCCGCGCGGCCACCGCTCGTCACGGCCGGGGCGAAGGCGGCGAACTTCGCCGTGAAGCCCGAGGTCAGAGGGATCCCGGCGAAGGCAAGCAGGAGCAGGGCGAAGGTGCCGGCGACGACGGGGTGCTTCTTCCCGAGACCGGCCCACTGGGACAGGTGCGAGGCCTCGGCGCCGTTCTCCCGGACCATGCCGACGATGGCGAACGCTGCGACGGTGCTCAGGGCATACGCGGTGAGGTAGAAGAGGACGCCGCTGATGCCCGCCTTGGAGAAGCCGAGGACGCCGACGAGGAGGAATCCCGCGTGGGCGATCGAGCTGTAGGCGAGGAGCCGCTTCATGTCGGTCTGGGTCACCGACAGGACCGCGCCGACGACCATCGTCAGGGCGGCGATGACGATGACCGGCCAGCGCCAGTCCCATCGCGCAGCCTCGATGCCCACGTAGCCGAACCGGAGGATCGCGCCGAACGCGGCCGCCTTGGTCCCGGCCGCCATGAAGCCCGTGACAGGGGTCGGCGCGCCCTGGTAGACGTCCGGTGTCCACATCTGGAACGGCGCGGCACCGATCTTGAAGAGGAGGCCGACGAGGACGAGGAGGATGCCCGGCAGGAGGAGCGGCTCGTAGGCGCTCCCCCCCGCGACGATGGCCGCCGCGATCCCCTTGTAGTCGACGGTGCCCGCGTAGCCGTAGAGGAGCGCCGAGCCGAAGAGGAGGAACGCGCTGGAGAAGGCGCCGAGGAGGAAGTACTTCAGCGAGGCTTCCTGCGAGAGCAGGCGCCGCCGACGGGCCAGCCCGGTGAGGATGTAGAGCGGCAGGGAGAGGACCTCGAGGCTGATGAAGAGGGTGATGAGGTCGTTGGCCGAGGTGAAGAGCATCATGCCCGCCGTCGCGAGGAGCGCCAGCGGGAAGACCTCGGACGTCGTGAAGCCGGCGCGCGTCGCGGCCGCCTCCTGCGGGGATCCCGGCGTGGCCGCCCCCATCGGGGTGAACGCGTCGGCCTCGTAGCCACCCCACCGCTCGCCGAAGGTGAGGACGGCGAGGATGGCGATGACGAGCAGCAGGCCCTCGAGGTACATCGCCGGCCCGTCGACGACGACTGACCCGCCGACCGTCTTCGCCGAATGCCCGACCGTCGCCAGGACGAGCGTCAGCAGCGCGGCGACGAGGGTCACGAGGGCGAGGACGAGCTGGATGACATGGCGACGCGCTCGGGGGACGAACGCTCCGACCAGGACGCCGACCATCGCACCGACGAAGACGATGAGAACCGGCGCAAGGGCGCGGTAGTCAACGCTGACGGCGCTGAAGAGGCTGGGAACGGCGGCGGTCACTTCGAGCCTCCGGCGATGGTCGGTGCGGGGTCGGTCACGCCGACATGGGACAGGGTCGCCTTGACCGCGGGGTTGACGAGGTCGAGGACCGGCTTCGGGTAGAACCCGAGGACGAGGAGGCTCCCGATGAGCGGGATGACGACCCACCTCTCACGCCAGGAGAGGTCGGGCACGCCGACCGTGTCCGGCTTCGGGCCGGTCATGAGCCGCTTGTACATGAGCATGATGTAGAGCGCCGCGAGCACCGTGCCGACGACGGCGATGACGGCGGCCGTCTTGTACCGCTGGAACGTGCCGACGATGACGAGGAACTCGGAGATGAAGGAGCCGAACCCGGGCAGGGCCAGCCCGGCCAGGCCGGCGAGGAGGAAGGAGCCGGCGAGGACCGGCGTCAGCCGCTGCCAACCGCCGAAGTCGGGGATCCGCTTGCTGCCCCGGCGGGCGACGAGCATGCCGGCGATGAGGAAGAGCGCCCCGGTCGCGAAGCCGTGGTTGACCATGTACAGGGCCGACCCGGCCCAGCCCGTCGTCGTCACGGCGAAGATACCGAGGACGATGAACCCGAAGTGGCTGACCGACGTGAACGCGATGAGCCGCATGATGTCGGTCGACCCGATGGCAAGCAGCGCGCCGTAGAGGACGGAGATGACGGCGAGGACGAGGACCACGGGGGTCGCCCATCTGCTCGCCTCCGGGAAGATCTGAAGGCAGAAGCGGATCATCCCGAAGGTGCCGACCTTGTCGAGCACCCCGACGAGGAGGGTCGCCGTCGCCGGCTTCGCCTCGGTCGCCGCGTCGGGGAGCCATGTGTGGAACGGCCACATCGGGGCCTTGACGGCGAAGGCGATGAAGAAGCCGAGCCACATGAGCCGGCCGGCCGTATGCGAGAAGTGGATGCCGGTCAGGCGCTCGATGAGGAAGCCCTGCGAGCCGCCCGGGCCGTACTGGTAGAGGGCGATGACGGCGACGAGCATGACGAGGCCGCCGGCGAGGGAGAAGAGGAGGAACTTCATCGCGGCGTACTGACGGCGGTCCCCGCCGTAGGAGCCGATGAGGAAGTAGACGGGGATGAGCATCGCCTCGAAGAAGACGTAGAAGAGGAAGACGTCGGTCGCGGCGAACACCCCGACCATGAAGGCGAGCAGGACGAGGATGAGGGCGAAGTAGTACTTCTCCCGGGCACCGCCCTCGGGGACGTCGTGCCACGCGGCGAGGATGCACACCGGCGTGAGGACGAGCGCCATGAGGATGAGCGCCAGGGCGATGCCGTCGACGCCGAGCGCCCACGAGACACCGAACTGCGGGATCCACGAGTGCACCTCGGCGAGCCGGAACTGGCCGGTCGTGGTCGCGGACCGGTACGCCAGAGCGGCGAGGATCCCGAGCACCAGCGTGAGCAGCGAGGTGCCCATCGCGATCTGCTTGGCCCGCCCGGCCTTGGACGCCGGCAGCGCGGCGACGACGACGGCGCCGACAACCGGGACGACCATGAGCACGGTCAGCCAGGGGAAGGAGGACATCAGCTGATCACCCACACTGCACCGAGGATGGCGACGACGCCGAGGAGCATCGTCAAGGCATACGAGCGGACGTAGCCGTTCTGGAGGCGGCGGGCCCGGGCCGAGAGCCCTCCGACGAGGGCGGCCAGGCCACCGAACGCGCCGTCGACGCCCTTGCTGTCGGCGAAGACGAGCGAGCGGGTCAGGTGGATGCCGGGACGCATGAAGAGGCCCTCGTTGATGGCGTCCTGGTAGAGGTCCTGCCGCGCCGCCTGGGTGACGAGCGAGCCCTGTGGGGCGACTTCCGGGACCGAGTCGCGCCAGTAGAGGAGCCACGCGTAGGCGACACCGGCGGCGACGAGCAGCAGGGTGAGCACCATGAGGATCGGGACGGCGATGACCGGGTCCCCCTCGGTGCCGCCGCCGACGACCGGCTCGAGCCAGTGGGTGAACCCGCCCGTCGGGCCGAGGATGAGGCCGAGGAAGGCCGAGCCGACGGCGAGGACCACCATCGGGACGGTCATCGTCAGCGGCGACTCATGGGGGTGGACGTCGTCGGTCCACCGCTTCGTCCCGTGGAACGTCATGAAGAAGAGGCGGCTCATGTAGAACGCCGTGATCCCGGCGCCGATGAGGGCGGCGAGCCCGAAGACCCAGGGCCGCCAGCCGTCGCCGATGAACGCGGCCTCGATGATCTTGTCCTTGCTCCAGAAGCCGGAGAAGGGCGGGACGCCGAGGATGGCGAGCCAGCCGACCCCGAAGGTCACCCACGTGACCTTCATGGCGCCGGAGAGGTTGCCGAACCGGCGCATGTTGACCTGGTCGTCCATCCCGTGCATGACCGAGCCGGCGCCGAGGAACATCCCCGCCTTGTAGAAGCCGTGGTTGACCAGGTGGAAGATGGCGAAGGCGTAGCCGATCGGACCGAGACCGGCCGCCAGCATCATGTAGCCGATCTGGGACATCGTCGAGGCGGCGAGGGCCTTCTTGATGTCGTCCTTGGCGCAGCCGACGACCGCCCCGAACAGGAGGGTGATGGCGCCGACGACGACGACGCCGAGGCGGGCGTTGGGGGCCGCGTCGAAGATCGGGTGGGACCGGACGACGAGGTAGACACCGGCGGTGACCATCGTCGCCGCGTGGATGAGCGCCGAGACCGGCGTCGGGCCCGCCATGGCGTCGCCGAGCCAGCTCTGGAGCGGGAACTGGGCGGACTTGCCGCAGGCGCCGATGAGCAGGAGGAGGCCGATGGCCGTCAGCGTGCCCTGGCTCGCGTGCGGCGCGCCGGCGGCGACGGAGGCGAAGTCGACCCTGCCGAACGTCGCGAAGATGAGGGCGATCCCCAGGGTGAGCCCGAGGTCGCCGATCCGGTTGACGACGAAGGCCTTGTTGGCCGCCGTGGCGAAGGCAGGGTTGCGGTTCCAGAACCCGATGAGCAGGTAGCTCGCGAGCCCGACGCCCTCCCACCCGACGAACAACAGGGCGTAGGAGTCGGCGAGGACGAGCAGGAGCATCGCCGCGACGAAGAAGTTCAGATACGCGAAGAACCGCCGCTTGTCGGGGTCGTGGCTCATGTAGCCGAGCGAGTACACGTGGATGAGCGACCCGACGAACGTCACGAGCATGACGAACGCCATGGACAGCTGGTCGACGAGCATCCCCGCGGGCAGCTGGAACCCGCCGGCTGGGATCCAGCTCCACAGGGTGAGGTGCTCGGCGCGGGCGGCCCCGGAGCGGCCGAGCATGGCGACGATGATGACGAGCCCGACGAGGAAGCTCGCCCACGACAGCCCGACCGCCAGCAGCGGCCCGAAGCGGTCGGCCCGCCGGCCACCGAGGAGGAGGACGGCCGCGCCGAGCAGCGGGAGCGCGACGAGGAGCCAGGCGAGCGAGGTGACGCCCGACGCCTCGGCGACGGAGCCGCCTTGGGCGACCAGAGAGGTGACCACGGTGTGCACTTCGGGCCTCACAGCTTCAGCAGGTTGGCGTCGTCGACCGAGGCCGAGCGGCGGGCACGGAAGATCGCCATGATGATGGCGAGACCGACGACGACCTCCGCGGCGGCGACGACCATGACGAACAAGGCGATGGCCTGCCCGTCGAGGTTGCCGTGGATCCGGGCGAAGGTGACGAAGACGAGGTTGACCGCGTTGAGCATGAGCTCTACGCCCATGAAGACGACGATGGCGTTCCGGCGGAGGAGGACCGTCGCCGCGCCGATGGCGAAAAGGATCCCGGCGAGGAACAGGTAGTTGTAGACGCCGTTCATCGGTCGCGCCCCTCCTCGATCTCGTCCTGGACGTGGTGCTCGGCATCGACGTACCGGTCCGGCACCGTGATCTGGTCGCGCGAGCGGAGGACGCGGCTGATGGACAGGTCGCTCGGTGTCCCGTCCGGTAGGAGCGCCGGGGTGTCGACCGCGTTGTGCCGGGCGTACACGCCGGGGGCCGGAAGGCCGGCCGGGTCGCGACCGTCGATGAACCGGCGGATGCTCCACTCGCGCTGGCTCGGCTTCATCCCGAGCCGGTCGCGGTGGGCGAGGACCATCGCACCGAGCGCTGCGGTGATGAGCAGGGCGCTGGTCACCTCGAACGCCCACACGTACCGGCCGAAGATGAGCTGGGCGAGGCCGGAGACGTTGCCGGTCGACGCGTTGACCGTCGACAGTCCGGCGGCGCGCGGGTAGGTCACGGCGCCGAGGACGGCGACGAGGAGAGCGGCGAGGCCGACGGACAGGACGAACGCGACCCACTTCTGTCCGCGGATCGTCTCGACGAGGCTGTCACTGCTGTCGACCCCGACGAGCATGAGAACGAAGAGGAACAGCATGATGACGGCGCCGGCGTAGACGAACACCTGGATGACGCCGAGGAAGTCGGCCTGCTCGGCGATGTAGAAGAGCCCGAGGATGATCATCGTCCCGGCCATGCCGATCGCCGCGTAGACGGCCTTGCGCGCGAAGAGGAGGCTCAGGCTCAGCAGGACCGCGATCGGCCCGAGGCTCCAGAAGAGGACCTGTTCGCCGCCGGACATCATGAGGCCTCCACCTCCGGCTCGTCGGTGTCCGTATGCCCCTGGATCGACTCGGCATACGTCCGCTGGTCCTCGGTCGCCCCGGAGACCTTCCCCTGGTAGTAGTCCCGCTCCTTCATGCCCGCGACCATGGGGTGAGGCGGTCGCACCATGCCCTCCTCGAGGGGCGCGAGGAGCTGCTCCTTCGTGTAGATGAGCTTGCCGCGGGTGTCGTCGGCGAGCTCGTAGAAGTTCGTCATCGTCAGGGCGCGGGTGGGGCAGGCCTCGATGCACAGGCCGCAGAGGATGCAGCGAAGGTAGTTGATCTGGTAGATGCGGCCGTATCGCTCGCCGGGGCTGAACCGGCCCGTCCCGCCCTCCTCCAACGGGGTGTCGTCGTTGCCGGCGCCCTCGACGAGGATCGCGTCCGCCGGGCACGCCCACGCACACAGCTCGCAGCCGACCCACTTCTCGAGTCCGTCGGGGTGCCGGTTGAGCTGGTGGCGCCCGTGGAAGCGCGGCTGCGTCGGACGTGGCTGCTCCGGGTACTCCTCGGTGATGACCTTCTTGAACTGCTGCTTGAAGGTGATCCCGAACCCGCCGACGGGGCCGAAGTGCTTGGCGAAGAAGGTCGGCTCGCGCCGCATCTCGTCAGCCATGGTGGACCTCCTCGGACGGCACGACCCGGGCGGGCGCCTCGGGCAGCCCCGAGGCGGTCAGGCTCGGCTCGCGGAGCCGTTGCCCGGGCAGTGGCGGCACGGGGAACCCGCCGGCATACGGGTCGACCTCCTCCGGCGGCGGTTCCGCCGCGGCCGCTTCGGCACGCTGTGCACGGGCGTCCCACACGGAGGCGACGACGAGGGCGAGCGCGGCGGCGATGACGATGATGATGATCGTCGACCAGTAGAAGGTCAGGCGACCGACGTGGATGGCCCCCGTCCCCAGCCAGCCGTTGTTGGCGCCGCGGATGAAGGTGAGGAACACGAGCCAGACGAGCGCGGTGGGGATGAGCGTCTTCCAGCCGAACCGCATGAACTGGTCGTACCGCACGCGCGGCAGGGCGCCGCGGAGCCAGACGAAGAACCAGATGAAGAACCACAGCTTGAGGGTGAACCACAGCAGTCCCCACCAGCCGCCGTTGACGAACGGGATGAGCGAGATGACCGGCGGCGCCGCGGGCCCGCCGAGGAACATCGTCGTCGCGAGCGCGGAGACGCCGAACATGTTGATGTACTCGCCGAGGAAGAACATGGCGAACGTCATCGACGCGTACTCGGTGTGGAAGCCCCCGGTCAGCTCACCCTCGCCCTCGGCGAGGTCGAACGGCAGCCGGTTCGTCTCACCCACCATCGTCACGAGGTAGATGGCGAAGGAGACGACCAGGGGGATGGCGTTCCACAGGCTGTGCTGCGACGCGACGATCTGCGACGTCGACATCGAGCCGCTGTAGAGGAACACGGCGACGAGGGACAGGCCCATGGCGATCTCGTAGGAGATCATCTGGGCACTGCTGCGGACCGCGCCGAGCAGCGGGTACGTCGAGCCCGAGGACCAGCCCGCCAGGACGATGCCGTAGATCCCGACGCCGCCGACGGCCAGGGCGAGCAGGACCGCGACGGGTGTGTCGGTCAGCTGGAGCGGCGTGTGGTGACCGAACATCCACACCGACCCGCCCATGGGCATGATCGAGAAGGAGACGAAGCACAAGGTCCCGGCGATGATCGCCGCGAGCTTGTAGACGGGTTTGTCGACGTTGGCCGGGACGGGGTCCTCCTTGAGGAGGAGCTTCAGTCCGTCACCGAGGCTCTGGAAGAGGCCGAAGGGCCCGGCGCGGTTGGGTCCGGGACGCAGCTGCATCCGCCCGATGACCTTGCGCTCGAACCAGATGACCAGGAGCGTCGAGAGGAGCAGGTAGACCAGGATGAAGACGCCCTTGACGACGGACAGCCACACCGGGGTGTCGCTGAAGTCCGCCTTGGGTGACTCACCGAACGCGAGCGACGGTATGCCGCCGATCGCGGTCACGGCGTGGGCCAACGTCGTCATGCGTCACCGTCCTTGCTGGAGACCGAGACGAGCGCACCGGCGTCGACGCCGAGCGTCGGACGGACGGTGCTGCCCGGTGAGTTCGTCGGGAGCCAGACGACGTGGTCGACCATCCCGGGCGTCACGGCGGCGGGCACCGTGATGGAGCCCCGGTCGGTGGACACGGTCACAGGTGTGTCGTCGGTGACGCCGAAGGCTTCGGCCGTCGCCGGCGAGAGACGGGCGACCGTTCTCGGCGCGGTCCCCGCGAGGAACTTCTCCCCGTCCTGGAGCCGG
>JAJXUB010000069.1 GCA_021783215.1 Actinomycetes bacterium
CGAGTGCAGCCACGGCGGCCACGATGTCGCTCATGAGGCGGCCTCGGTCAACCGGACACCGGCGAGCTGTCGCGACTGCGCGACGAGCCGCCCCGACTCGTCCCAGATGGCCGCGTCCTCCTCGAGCAGTCCGCCCGAGACCGTCTCCGTGGAGAGCTCGACAAGCAACCAGCCGTCGACGGGGACGGCCCGGACGTGGCCGGAGAACTCCAGTGTCGGGGCCCATCCCATGAGGCCGAGGTCGAAGGCGACCGGAGGCATGGCGTCGAGGAAGAAGAGGAGCGACAGCGCGTCGACGGGGCGACCGTCGGCGAACCGCACCCAGCCCCGCATCCGGCCCTCGCGAGATGGCCGGCCGACCGCCCACCCCGCGGTCGAGGGGTCGAGCCGCAGGTCAAGGCGGGCGAGGATCGGCACGCCGGTCCGGAACGACTCGGGGGCGTCGCTGCCCGTGACACACCGCTCGGGCGGCGGCATGACCGGGGCGGGCCGCGACCTGAGGACCGGCTCGGAGCGGGACCGCAGGTCGCCGAAGCTGCCGAGCGCCCGCATTCGCTCGACCTGCCGGCCGGCGACCGTCTGGGCGATGCTCGCCTGCCCCGTGGAGAGTGTGCGCCCGACCCGGACCGGCTCCGTCGTCACCGTCGCGGGGCCGTCAGTGGACGCGGAGAGAAAGTACGCCGACAGGGCGATGGGCGCATCGTGGGCGGCATCCCCCCCGCCAGCCGCCGCGAGGGCCAGCCCGAGGGCCCGTGCGCCGAGCGCCATGAGGAGGCCACCGTTGATCGCTCCCCCGATGGACCATCCGGCGTCGAGCCGGGCCGCGTAGCCGCCGCCCCCGAGCGGGTCGAGCCCCACCGCCTCGTCGAACTCGTATGCCGTCGCGCCCATGGTCGGAAGCCTACGGTCGCCTCGCCGGGGTGATGACGCGCGGTAGAGCGCGCGTCATCACCCCGGCGAGATCTCGAGGCAGGGGCAGAGGCGGCGCCCCGTCGGCCCGTCGACCCGAGGAGCGTCTACTGTCGGCCCATGGTCGGCGGATTCCACGTGCCGACGGCGCTGCTCGTCGCCGCCGTCCTCGGCACCCTCTGGGCCGCCGTCGCGGTGCGCCGCCGCCAGCAGGGGCGCGGGTTCGTCAGCGACGTCGACCGGGCAACCTACGAGACCCTCCACACGGCGTCCCTGGCCGCCGTCGAGCTCGGCGACGGGCTCACCGAGGACGGTGCCGCCGCGGCCGTCGACCATCTGCGGGCGATGCTCGGCGCGCCGGCCGTAGCCCTCTGCGACCTCGCCGGCCCGCTCGCGTGGGATGGTGCCGGGACGACGAACCACCGGCCGCGGGCCATGGAGATCGCCGCCGAGTCGATGGCCAAGGGCCGCACGACCGTCGTCCACGACCTCCGCTGCGACGACCCCGCGTGTGCCGTGCGGACCGCCGTCGTCGCCCCCCTCGTCGTCGACGACCACGTCGTCGGGTCGCTGACGGCCTACGCGGAGACGGCCACCCCCGGCTTCACCCGGGCGACCGAGGAGGTCGCCCGGTATGTCTCGACGCAGCTCGAGGTCGCAGAGGTCGGCCGCGAACGGACGCGGGCGATGGAGGCCGAGCTGCGCGCGCTGCGCGCTCAGATCAGCCCCCACTTCATCTACAACAGCCTCGCCGCCATCGCCTCCTTCGTTCGCACCGACCCCGAGCGCGCTCGCGACCTCATCCTCGAGTTCGCCGACTTCACCCGGTATGCCCTCCGGCGCGGCGGGGCGTTCACGACGCTGGCCGAGGAGCTGAAGAACGTCGAGCGCTATCTCGCCCTCGAACAGGCGCGGTTCGGCGACCGGCTCGACGTCCGCCTCCTCATCGCCCCCGAGGTCCTGCCCGTGACCGTGCCGTACCTCGCGCTCCAGCCCCTCGTCGAGAACGCCGTCCGCCACGGGCTCGCCCCGAAGGTCGGCGTCGGCCACCTGACCATCCAGGCGACGGACCTCGGCTCCGAGGCGGAGATCGCCATCGAGGACGACGGTGTCGGCGCCGACCCCAGCAGCATCCGGCGGATCCTCGACGGGCTCGCCACCCGGGACTCCGTCGGGCTCGGCAACGTCGATGCCCGCCTGCGCCAGGTCTACGGCGACCGCTACGGCCTCGTCGTCGAGACGGCCGTGGACAGCGGCATGCGGGTGACGTTCCGGGTCCCGAAGTTCACCTCGGGCGTCCACGCGTGAACGAGACCACCCTCCTACACTCGCCCTATGGGTGACGGCAGGGAGGCCGGCTCGGGGCTGCGCGTGCTCGTCGTCGACGACGAGGCACCGGCGCGCTCCGAGCTCGAGTACCTCCTGTCCCGCGACAGCCGGGTCGGGGAGATTCGCACCGCCTCGAGCGGCACCGACGCGCTGCAGGTCATCGAGGAGCACCCGGTCGACGTCGTGTTCTGCGACATCAGCATGCCGGGCCTCGACGGCATGTCGCTCGCCAAGGTCATCGCCCGCTTCACCGACCGCCCCCAGGTCGTCTTCGTCACGGCATACGACCGGCATGCCGTCGATGCGTTCATGCTCCAGGCGACGGACTACGTCATGAAGCCCGTCCGCGAGGAACGCCTCGCCGAGGCGGTCCGTCGGGTCGTCGCGGGCCGCGCCCACGGGCTCCCACCGGCGGCCGCGGCCGACGAGACGATCCCCGTCGAGCTCGGCGGCGTGACGCGCTTCGTCAACCGGAACGACATCCGCTATGCCCTGGCCCATGGGGACTATGCCCGGCTCCACACGGACGCCGGCAGCCACCTCGTCCGGATCCCGCTGACGACGCTGGAGGAGCGATGGGAGCACGCGGGCTTCGTCCGGATCCACCGGAGCACCCTCGTCTCGGCCAACCACGTGACGGAGGTGCGCGTGGACCACGGGCGCTACACGGTGGTCGTCGGTGACGTCGAGCTCCAGGTGAGCCGACGGCATACGCGCCAGCTGCGGGAGCGGCTGCTGCGCGCCAACCGCTCGGGGGAGTGATCCCGTGTGCCCCGAACGTGTCCGCGTGACGAGCTCGCGGACACGCGCAACCCGGCGCGCGGAACGTGCGGTCGGCCGGGAGATCGACGAACAGACCGGGCTCGGTGAGGTCTACCTCCGCGGCCTCATGCGCGCCCAGCTCCGGCTCGCCGTGACGATCCTTGCGACGGGCACGGTTCTCCTCGGGGGCCTACCCGCGTTCTTCGCCGTCTTCCCGCAGGTGAGCGGCATGGCGTTGGCCGGGGTGCCCGCCCCCTGGGTCGTCCTCGGGGTCGTCGTCTACCCCGTGATCTTCGTCGCCGCCCGGATCCACGTCCGCGCCAGCGAACGGATCGAGCGCCAGTTCACGGAGATCGCCGAGGACGACCGGTGACGGCCGGCCTGTCCGTCGCGGCGGTGACGCTCGTCTGCATCCTCACCCTCGCCGTGGGCTCGATCGGGCTCCGGCTCACCCGTGGGACGAGCGACATCTACGTCGCCGGCCGCACGGTGTCCCCGCGCCGCAACGCCAGCGCCATCGCCGGGGAGTACCTCTCGGCGGCGAGCTTCCTCGGCGTGGCCGCCCTCGTCTACGCCCGCGGCTTCGACATGCTCTGGTTCCCCGTCGGCTACACCGTCGGCTACCTCGTCCTCCTCGTCCTCGTCGCCGCCCCGCTGCGCCGCTCGGGCGCATACACCCTCCCGGACTTTGCCGAGGCGCGGCTGGAGTCACGCACGGTCCGGCTCATCTCCTCCGTCCTCGTCGTCGGGATCGGCTGGCTCTACCTGCTCCCCCAGTTCCAGGCGGCCGGGCTCGCGCTCCGCCGCGTCACGGGCTGGCCATCGTGGGCGGGCGCCCTCGTCCTGACCGTCGTCGTCGGGATCAACGTCGCCTCCGGCGGGATGCGCTCGCTCACCCTGTCGCAGGCCATGCACTACTGGCTGAAGCTGACGGCGATCGTCGTGCCGGCGTTCGTCCTCCTCCTGCTCTGGCTACGCCAGGGCCATCCCGCGCCGTCCGCGCCGTTCCCCGACTGGGCCAGCCCGGGAGGCGGCTTCGCCTCGACGGGACACCCCTTGTATGCGACGTGGTCGACTCTTCTCGCACTGGCCCTCGGCACGATGGGCCTTCCCCATGTCGTCGTCCGCTTCTACACCAACCCCAACGGCCGCGACGCCCGCCGGACGACGGTCTCCGTCATCGGCCTCCTCGGCCTGTTCTACGTCATTCCCCCGGTGTATGCCGTCCTCGGGCGGGCCTGGCTGCCGCGGCTTCCGACGAGGGACAGCTCCGACCTCCTCATGCTCGACCTGCCGCACGCGGCGTCGCCGGGGACGCTCGGGGCGCTCCTGACGGCGATCATCGCCGCAGGAGCCTTCGCCGCGTTCATCTCGACGTCCTCCGGGCTCGTCCTGTCCGTCTCGACCGTCGTCCACCAGGACCTGCTCCAGCCGCGGATCTCGCGTATGACGAGCGACGACGCGTCCCCGATCGCCTCGTTCCGGATGGCGGCGGTGCTCGCGGCAGGGGCGCCGTACCTCCTGTCGCGGCTCGTCCCGCCGCTCGGGCTCGCGACGACGGTCGGGCTCGCCTTCGCCGTCGCCGCGGCGACGTTCGCCCCGCTCCTCGTCCTCGGCGTGTGGTGGCGTCGGCTCTCGACGGCAGGAGCGGCCGCGGGCTTGCTCGTCGGGGGCATCTCGGCCGCCGCCGCCGTGCTCGCGACCCTTTTCGGCGGCCCGTGGCGCGGCTGGCCGGCGGTCCTTCTTGCCCAGCCCGCCGCGTGGGCCACCCCACTGGCCGCTGTGACGATGATCGCCGTCTCGTATGCGACTCCGCGGCTCGTCCCGCCCCGCACGGTCCGCACGCTCGCGCGCCTGCATACACCCGAGTCCGTCCTCGGAGCGGCCCACCCGAGGGCACCCCTCCCGCTGGACCGCTGAGACCGACCGCTCGTCGGAGTCGGCGAACCGTCCGGCGATCCGAACGTGGACATTGGCCCCAGCCGCCGCGTGGCGACTTCCACGAGCCTGTGACCGGTGCCACAGTCGTCCCGACCACCCACGGGCGCTGGTCGCCGGCTCCCTGCCGACGAGCCGCACCCGGCTCGACGAAAGGAACCGCCCGTGTCACAGATCGACACGACCACCCCGGCGCCGGCCCCCTCCGGGTTCGGCGCCTTGCTCGCCGACCCGGGCCCCCTCGGTCTCGGCGCGTTCGCCATGACGACGTTCTTCCTCTCCAGCGTCAACGCGGGCCTGATCCCCAAGACGGTCGAGCCGGTCGTCCTCGGGCTCGCCCTCTTCTACGGCGGCATCGTCCAGGTCCTCGCGGGGATGTGGGAGTTTGCCAAGGGCAACACCTTCGGTGCCGTCGCGTTCAGCTCGTACGGCGCCTTCTGGCTGTCCTTCTGGTACCTCGTCGCCCACACCGACCTGAGCAAGGCCGGCACCGACGCCGGCAAGGGCGTCGGCTGGTTCCTCCTGTGCTGGACGATCTTCACCGGCCTCATGCTCATCGCGTCCTTGCGGACCAACGGTCTGCTCGTCGGCGTGTTCGTCCTCCTGTTCCTCACGTTCATCGCCCTGACGATCGGTGCGTACGGCGGCTCGTCAGGCATGACGAAGCTCGGCGGATGGCTCGGTCTGCTCACGGCGATCGCCGCGTGGTACGGCAGCCTCGCCGGCGTCGGCAACGCGACGGCCAAGCGGGCGATGTTCCCGACCTGGCCACGCTGACCTAGACCCCCATGGCGGGGGTGATGACGCGCCGTCGAACGCGCGTTGTCACCCCCGCCGTCGTATGCCGCGACGCACCCGCCTCGCCGTCCCGTATGCCGCTCGTCGGCCTACGGGGACCGCCGACCGCGCCACGGGAGCGCCCCCCTTGCAGAGAGGACCGCGAGGAGGTTGGCTGTGCCCACCACCGCCCCGCTCAAGGAGGAGCCGCCGTGACTGAGGAAAGCCTGTCGCAGGAGCACCGCACGTTCCAGCCCGACCCGGCCTTCGCGGCCCGGGCCAACGGCACCGCCGACATGTACACCGAGGCGGACGCCGACTTCGAGGCGTTCTGGGCCAAGCAGGCGCGTCACTACGTCACGTGGGCGAAGGACTTCGACCAGACCCTCGACTGGTCCGGGGCGCCGTTCGCCAAGTGGTTCGTCGGCGGCGAGCTCAACGTCGCCTACAACTGCCTCGACCGGCATGTGGAGAACGGGCTGGGCGACCGCGTCGCCATCCACTTCGAGGGCGAGCCCGGCGACACCCGGACCCTCACGTATGCCGACCTCCACCGCGAGGTCTGCAAGGCCGCCAACGCGTTCGAGGCGCTCGGCCTGAAGAAGGGCGACACCGTCGCCATCTACCTGCCGATGATCCCCGAGGCGGCCATCGCCATGCTCGCGTGCGCGCGCATCGGCGCCCCTCACTCGGTGGTCTTCGGCGGCTTCTCGGCCGAGGCGCTGCACACGCGCATCCTTGACGCGGACAGCAAGCTCGTCATCACCGCCGACGGCGGGTTCCGCCGCGGCGCACCCAGCGCCCTGAAGCCGGCTGTCGACGCCGCCCTCGAGCACGGTGAGCACCCCGTGCAGAAGGTCGTCGTCATCCAGCGGACCAAGCAGGAGACGGCGATGGTCGAGGGCCGCGACGTGTGGTGGCACGACATCGTCGACGGCGCCTCCGAGGAGCACACGGCCCAGCCGCACGACAGCGAGCACCCGCTCTTCATCCTCTACACGTCAGGGACGACGGGGAAGCCCAAGGGGATCTTCCACACGTCCGGGGGCTACCTCACCCAGGTTGCCTACACGAACTCGGTCGTCCACGACGTCCACCCGGACAGCGACGTCTTCTGGTGCACCGCCGACGTCGGCTGGGTGACCGGGCACAGCTACATCGTCTACGGGCCGCTCGCCAACGGCGCGACCCAGCTCATGTACGAGGGCACGCCGGACACCCCACACCAGGGCCGCTGGTGGGAGCTCATCCAGAAGTACCAGGTGTCGGTCCTCTACACCGCTCCGACGGCGATCCGCACGTGCATGAAGTGGGGTCACGAGATCCCCATGAAGTTCGACCTGTCGAGCCTGCGTCTGCTCGGGTCTGTCGGCGAGCCGATCAACCCCGAGGCGTGGCTCTGGTACCGCAAGTACATCGGCGGCGACAAGGCCCCGATCGTCGACACGTGGTGGCAGACGGAGACCGGCGCCATCATGATCAGCCCGCTCCCGGGCGTGACGACGCTCGAGCCCGGCAGCGCCCAGAAGCCGATCCCCGGCGTCAGCGCCGAGATCCTCGACGACGAGGGGCAGCCGTTGACCGAGGCCGAGAAGGTCGGCTACCTCGTCCTGACGAAGCCGTGGCCGGCGATGCTCCGTGGCATCTGGGGCGACCCCGAGCGCTACAAGGAGACGTACTGGAGCCGCTTCGGCGAGAAGTACTACTTCGCCGGTGACGGCGCCAAGTACGACAAGGACGGCAACATCTGGCTGCTCGGCCGGGTCGACGACGTCATGAACGTCTCCGGTCACCGCCTGTCGACGACGGAGATCGAGTCCGCGCTCGTCTCCCACCCGCACGTCGCCGAGGCCGCCGTCGTCGGGGCAAGCGACGAGACGACCGGCCAGGCCGTCTGCGCGTTCGTCATCCTCCGTCTTGGCGGGGAGCACCAGACGGACGACAACGAGGACATCATCACCGAGCTGCGCAACCACGTGGCCAAGGAGATCGGCCCGATCGCCAAGCCGCGCCAGATCATGATCGTCCCCGAGCTGCCGAAGACCCGCTCGGGCAAGATCATGCGCCGGCTGCTCAAGGACGTCGCCGAGAACCGCGAGATGGGTGACGTGACGACCCTGACGGACTCCTCCGTCATGAGCCTGATCAAGAGCGGGATGGCCTCCGGCGCCACGGAGTGAGCCCGCGAGGGGGCCGTATGCCGTCCGTCGGCATACGGCCCCCTCGCGCGTCCCGCGCCGGATCGGGAGCCCCCGGGCGGAGCGGGTGGGTAGGGTGACCTCAACACCCCCACGAGACGAGGGAAGTTGACATGGCAGCCCAGACGCCGAGCACGCAGCAGCGCACCATCGGTCAGCTCGTCGCCGACACGACGCAGGAGATGAAGGGCCTGCTCCAGGCCGAGGTCGCCCTCGCCAAGGCCGAGGTGGGCACCGGCGCGAAGAAGATCGGCAAGGGCGCCGGGCTCCTCGGCGCGGCCGCGTTCGTCGGGGTCTTCGGCCTCACCTTCCTCCTCCACGCGTTCGCCCGGATCATCGGCATCTGGCTGCCGGTTTGGGCGGGCTACCTCATCGTCGCCGGTGCGCTCCTGCTGGTCGCCGGCATCCTCGCCCTCGTCGGGAGGAAGGCCATCACGGCGGCCAAGCCGAAGCCCGACCGGGCCATCGTCCAGGCCCAGGAGACCGTCGCGGCGTTGAAGCAGGCACGCTGAGCGACAGCACCGCCGTCCTCCCCGACGGCCCCTGGGAGCACCGTTTCGTCGCCGCCAACGGTGCTCGGTTCCACGTCCTCGAGCAGGGTGACGGCCCCCTCGTCCTCCTCCTTCACGGCTTCCCCGAGTTCTCCTGGGCGTGGCGCAACCAGCTCGGCGCCCTCGCCGGGGCGGGCTACCGTGCGTGCGCGCTCGACCTGCGCGGTGCCGGTGCCTCCGACCATCCGCCGAGCGGGTACGACCTCGTCACGTCGTGCGACGACGTCTCGGGGGTCATCCGCTCGCTCGGGCAGGACGGTGCCGTTGTCATCGGCCAGGGCCTCGGGGGCGCCGTCGCCTGGATGCTGCCCTACCTGCACCCCGACGTCGTCCGGGGTGTCGGCGTCATCGGGATGCCGCATCCGCTCCTCGCCCGCCGCGCGGTGTCACGGTCCCTCCTCCGTCCCACCCGGGCGCCGTTCCTCGGGCCCCTGCCCGGCCGGGCGGTCACGACCCGGGCCCTCGAGACGGACCCCGGCGTCATCGCCCGGCTCCTGCGCGCCTGCTCCGCCCCGGACAGCGGGTGGCCGTCGGCCTCAGAGGCCGAGACGTATGCCGCCGCGCTCCGGACGCCCTTCGCGGCGAACGCGGCCAAGGAGCTGCACCGGTGGCTGGTTCGGACGTCGATCTCGCGTGACGGGCGCCGCCTGGCCCAGCGGCTCGACGCCCCCTTGGCCGTCCCGCTGCTTCAGATGAGGGGCGAGCTCGACCCGGTCGTGCCACCGCAGGCCCTGCGGGCCTCCCTCGTGTGGGCGCCCGAGTCGTCGGCGACGGTGACGATCCGTGGCGCCGGGCATTTCACCCATGAGGAGGCACCTGCCCAGGTGGACCGGGCGATCCTCACGTGGGTCGAGACGATCGCCGGGTCCTGAGCCGCCGGGCCTCAACCGGCCAGGCATGGCCCCGTGGACACCGGCGCCGCGGCGCTGGCGGCCGACCTGAGGACCGGTTCGGCTTCGGCGAGGGTCAGGGCGTACCCGGTGTTCGGGTCAGCAACCGAGCGCGCGAAGACCACCCCGATGACGCGGCCCTCCTCGTCGAGGAGCGGGCCGCCCGAGTTGCCCGGCCGGATCGTCGCGTAGAGGGAGAACACGTCCCGCCGCGTCGGGGTCGTTCCCTCGATGTCCACCCCGAGGGCCGTGATCTCCGCGCGGATGCGGACCGCCTCGACCTGGTACGGCCCGTCGAGCGGGAACCCGGCGACGACCGCAGGGTCGCCGGCCTTGGCTGTCGTGCCGAGCCTCAGCGAACCCGCCGTGAGGTCGGGGACATCGAGGACGGCGAGGTCGCGGACCGGGTCGAAGATGACGACCCGGCCGGAGTAGGCCCGGCCCGCACCGAGGACACGCAGCTCCACCTGGGTCATCCCGGCGACGACGTGGGCGTTCGTGACGACCCGGTGAGGCGCGACGACCCAGCCGGTCCCCTCCTGCGTCAGGCCGCACCGGACCGAGGACCCGTTGATCTTCACGACCGACGCCGCGTCCGCCTCGATGGCCTTCGAGGCGAGGATCTTCGCATCCGGCGGTGATGCCGGTATGACGGGCTCCGGGGTCAGCCGTCCGAACACCAAGGGGAAGCCGTCGTCCTTGAGCAGCCTGCCCAGGCTCTCCGAGACCCCGGGTCCCACGGCGGACGGGACGACGTCGTCGATGGCCTGCAGGAGACGCGACTGGCCCAGGGCGCGGGCGACGGCCGGCGAGGCGACCGGCCGGGCCGCGACGGCGAGCAGCCACACGAGCCCGGCCGCGGCGGCGGCCACGACGGCCGCGCCGGCGAGGGACCCCGCGGTCCGGAGCACCTTCGGCATGGCACGCGGACGTAACGCCCTGCCGAGGGCCGTCCCGATCCCCTGC
>JAJXUB010000070.1 GCA_021783215.1 Actinomycetes bacterium
ACGTGAGCTGGGCACCGGCGGCCATCGCTGATTTCAGCCTGTCGCCGTGAGGTAGCCTCCCTGCTGTGGAGACGCTGTCCGAGTTCGTCGCCAGCGCGATCGAGTTCATTGTCGGCGGCGTCCTCTTCCTCCTGTCTGTCGCCGGCGCTGCCGTCGCGGTGTTTCATGTCCGCCTCGACATCAAGGAGCTCGCCGCCCTCGGTCAGGCGTACTCGACGGCGGCGACGGCCATCTTCGCCTCGCTCGCGTATGCCACGGGGGTCTTCGCTGAGAGCGTGGCTCGGGCGTCGTTCGAATGGCAGCTGGACCGCATAACCGTTCGGACGCCCGAGTTCCTGTCCGCCCGTGGCGCGCTCGACGTCCCGCCCGACTGGCCGTGGGGTCGGTTCCGGCAAGCACTGTCGCGCCGGCTGCTGGGGGACGGCTTCACAGTGGCCGACCGCACCGTCGCTCGCGCCGAGCGTGAACGCCAGCGATGGGATGTCATGCGGACTGACCCGGGCCTCTATGCCGACATCGGGGGCCAGCTCAAGCGGCTCCGCGTCGAGCGGGTCGTCGCTCTGTGTCTGGCCATCGTTGCGTTCGCCTGCCTGTGGTCCGGTCACGTCACGCCGGGGCTGTTCGTCGTCGTCGCGGCGCTCGGCATGGGGGCGCTCGTCAACGCGCGCTTCGAGCGCTTCGTAAAGGCGATCAAGGGCGGCTACCGGCTCATGCGGACAGAGGCGGCCTCGTGACGGAGCCTCGTCCCGGACGTCAGGGTGTCGTGTTCGACCTCGACGGCACGCTCGTCGACTCCGAGCCCTTCTGGGTCCGCGGCTTCTCGACCGGGCTGACGGCCGTGCTCGAAGCCCGCGGCCACGGGCGGCATACCGTAAAGGAGTCCGACCTCGGACGCTTTCACGGCGGAAGGGTGCCCGACTCGGTCCGCGAGATTCTTCAGTGGCTGGGCGTCACCATGCCTGAGGATGAGGCCGACGCTGTCATCGACGCGGTCATCGACGCGGTGACGGCGGAGTTTGTCGCTCACCCAGCTCCCATCAGGGACGCCGTGGTGACCGCGCGTGCCCTCCATCGCGAAGGGGTGCCCATGGCGGTCGCCTCATCGTCGGCCCGGGTGTTCATCGACGCGGCGCTCGAGGCGGTCGGCCTAGAGGACGCGTTCGCCGTGCGGCTGTCGACGCTCGATGTCCCGAGCGGCAAGCCGGACCCGCGGATCTACACAGACGCGATTGCCTTGCTGGGCATCGACCCCACGGTCTCCGCGGCCATCGAGGACTCGCGTGTCGGGGTGCGGGCGGCCCTGGCCGCCGGCCTTCCATGCGTATGGTTCACCGCGGCGACGGATGCCTCCGACGAGGAGGTGAGCGAGCTGTCCGCACGGCACACGCAGGACAGTGACACTCCGATCCTCGTGGCGCGTGCGCTGTCGGCGGAGCTCGTCGAGGGCTTCCTTGACCGGCTCGCAGAGCGACGCCTGTGAGGATCAGGAGCTTGATGACACTGGCGATGCGTGGCACGTTGGCACCGTTTCGTCAGAGTGTGCTTCGCTGTCGTGTGCTCGTTTACGTATGCCACGTCAGCGGCGCCGGGCCCAGGCCCAGCCGGCCCCTAAGGTGGCGACGGCACCCAGGCCGGCCGCGAGCTGCGGGTACCGGTGCGCCACCCACTGCTGGGCGCTGGCGCTGTGGGCGCGGTCGTCGAACGCTCCATGGGCACCGAAGTCCTTGCCCGAGGTCCCGTCCGCCGGGGTGAAGATGTTGGCGACGTCGTCACGGGGCAGCTCATCGGTCTGCTGGGAGTCGAAGCCCGTGCGGCCGAGGTAGCGGTCGAGCAGACCGGGCACGACGGCGTTGGCCATGAGGGTGAGGACGGTGCTCGACCCGACCCAGTACTCGCGTCGTCGGGGGTGGTCGGCCGCGAAGACAACCGCGCGGGCCGCGACCTCCGGCTGGTAGATCGGAGGTACCGGCTGCGGGTGGCCGGGCAGCCGCGACAGCACCCACGAGAACTGGGGCGTGTTGACCGCCGGCATCTGGACCATCGTCACGTGGACGGGGCTCTTGTCGTGGAGCAGCTCGCAGCGGAGAGCCTCGTGGAAACCCTGGGTCGCATGCTTCGCGCCGCAGTACGCCGTCTGGAGGGGGATTCCTCGGTATGCGAGCGCGGACCCGACGTGGACGATCGTCCCGTGGCCGCGGGCCTTCATGCGGGGGAGCACAGCCATCGTCGCCCACACGTACCCGAGGTACGTCACCTCGGTCGCCCGGCGGTACTCCTCGGGCCTGATCTGGTCGAACGGCGAGAACACCGAGGAGAAGGCGACATTGACCCACACGTCGATCGGTCCGAGCTCCTCCTCGACCCGCGCCACGGCGTCGAAGACCTGTCTCTCGTCGGCCATGTCGACGGGGACCGCGAGGACCCGGACGCCGAACCCCCGCAGCTCGGCTGCCGCCGCGTCGAGTCCCTCCTCCCCTCGCGCGAGCAGGGCGACGTCGTCGCCACGGCGCGCGAACTCCACGGCCGTGGCCCGACCGATCCCGCCGCTTGCGCCCGTCACCGCGACCAGGCGCCGGCCGCTCGTGGTGCGCCGCGAACCACGCTCGGATGCCTGCCGTGTCGTGCTCATGCGATGCGTTCATCTCCTTCGCGGACGACCCGCAGCCACCGGTAGCCGTACCCCTCGAGGTCGACGTCGATGGACTGCGAGCCCTTCCCGTCGTCGGCGGGCTCGACCTGGTGGTCGCCGAGCAGGTCGGCGAGGTGGCTGATCGGTGGCAGTCCGCCCTCGGCCAGGGTGGACAGGGACAGATGCACGTGACATGCCTCGTCCGAGAGGTTGTGGACGGCCACGGTGGCCCAGGACTCGAGCCGGGCGACATGGGCGAGGACGGAGTCGACGGGTTGGGCGATGGGCTCGAACCGCCCCCAGCCGAACTCCGGCGTCTGACGGTACCGACGGATGAGCTGGGCCATGAACGTCCACATCGAGTCCGGGTCGTTGCGCTGCTGGGACACGTTGATGTGGGCGGGACCGTAGCCACCCTCGGGGAGCGCCCGTACGAGACGGCGCTTGGGGGCGCTGGAGAAGCCACCGTTCGGCGCAGAGCTCCACTGCATCGGGGTGCGCACGGCGAGCCGGCCCGGGAGCCTGAGGTTCTCGCCCATGCCGATCTCCTCTCCGTAGAAGAGGACCGGGCTGCCGGGGAGGGAGAACAGGAGGGCATACGCGAGCCGTATGCGACGTGGGTCGCCGTCGAACATGGGGGGCAGCCGGCGGCGCAGCCCGCGCCCGTAGAGCTGCATGCCGGGCTCGGGACCGAAGGCGTCGAAGACCTCCTGTCGTTCCGTGGCCGTGAGCTTGTCGAGGGTCAGCTCGTCGTGGTTGCGGAGGAAGGTGGCCCACTGGTTGCCCTCGTCGACCTCGGGACGGTCGCGGAGCGCCTCCACGAGCGGGGCGGCACTCCCGCGCGCGAAGGAGAGCCAGGTCGCCTGCATGCCGATGAAGTCGAACTGCATGGTGAGCTCGTCGCCGTTGACGCCACCGAAGAAGGCCTCCTGCTCGGCACGGGCCACGTTGACCTCGCCGAGGAGGATGACCTCGGCGCTGCGATGGCCGCAGAAGGCCTTGAGATGCCGCAGCGTCTCGTGCGGGTCCCACTGGAAGGTCTCGTCCTTCTTCGGGACGATGTCGCGGCTGAAGAGGAACGGGACGGCGTCGATCCGGAAGCCCGAGACGCCAAGCTCGAGCCACAGACCCATGACCTTGACGAGCTCGGCCCGCACGTCGGGGTTCGCCGTGTTGAGGTCCGGCTGCTCCTTGTAGAAGTGGTGGAGGTACCACTCGCCGGTCCGGTCGTCCTTCTGCCAGATGCTGTCCTCCTTGTCCGGGAAGGAGACGAGGGCGGACGTGTCCGGCGGCGCCGTCGAACGCCATACGTAGTAGTCCCGGTAGGGGTTGTCCGTGCTCTTGCGGGCTTCGAGGAACCACGGGTGGTGGTCGGACGTGTGGTTCATGACGAAGTCGATGATGACGCGGATGCCGCGTGACGTCGCCGTCCGTACGAGGTCGACGAAGTCGCCGAGGTCACCGAGCCGCGGGTCGACGGCGAGGAAGTCGGTGATGTCGTAGCCGTCGTCGACGTCGCGCGTCGGGTAGAGCGGCATGAGCCACAGGCACGTGATGCCGAGGTCGGCGAGGTAGTCGATCCGCCTCGCCATACCCGAGATGTCGCCCTGGCCGTCGCCGTTGCTGTCGACGAACGTCTGGACGTCCGCGCAGTAGAACACGGCCGTCTTCCACCAGAGATCGGCGGTCTTGGACATCTGCATGCCTCCTGCCTATCACCGCCAGCGCGCCGCGTGCCCCCTCGGAGGGCCGCGGGTTTTCCCTGACAGGCGACCAGTCCCCACACGGGCGTCACGTCGGGAACGCCGAGGCACCCGTGTGGTTTGTCGGGAGCGAGGCGGCTCCTCGTCGGGGGCGGGTCACTTCTGCCGCGGCGCAGGTCCTCGGTCGCCTGCCGCGGACCGTGTCCGGGGACGACGACGGGGACTGCTCCGGCGCAGGCGAGGGCCCGGCGGGCAACCCGCTCAGAGGGACGAGAAGGGCTCGGCGCTCCGCGGCCACATGGTCTCGGGCGCCGCGGCGGGCCAGCCGTTGGGGTTCAGCGCCTCACGAGGCGGAGGCGGCCGCCGAGCAGCCATGGACGCTGCACGTACAGACCGGCGCCGCCACTGAGGCGGTCGCGCCGGACGTGCCCGCTGCCGGCCGGATGTCGGTCTCGGAGACGAGCCGCTCGACGACCTCGCCGGGCAGGTCCGCTTCCTCCGCGGCTTGGGCCTCCTGCTCCTGCTTGACCTCGACCCGCGCCGCCTGCCACGCGGACCAGTGCCCCGAGACGAGCGCCCACAGGGACAGCGCGGAGACATAGACGACCGAGTTGAGCCAGCCCAGGAGGTAGCTGACGGGGATCATCGCGATCCAGAAGATCGTCAACCACCCGTTGACGCGCCGCATCAGCCGGGGGTCGCCCTGCACCGATGCCCACAACGACTTGATGACAGACATGGACAACCCTCCTCGTCGGCCGGCCTTCACAGGACAGCACATCATCCTGGCCCCCCAGCCGGCAAGGAGACTGGAAGTCGGCTGGGAACGAGATCGGTGTCGGCTATCGTGCTGCTTTCGACTCGGCGTCGACGGCCCGCTCGAGCTCGGCCTTGGTCATCCGCGAGCGACCCTTGACGTTCTTGCGCTGCGCCTCGGCATACAGCTGGTCGCGGGTGCGCCCACCTGGGCCCTTGTGCGACCGCAGCCCACCGCGCCGCCCGGAGGAGATGTCGTCGAGCGAGCTCTTGCTCGCCATCGTCGACTCCCCGCTGCGGGCGCGCTCCTTGTTGACCGTGCGTGCGGCGATCTCCTCGGCGAGGTCCTCGCTGTCTCCGCGCTCACGCAGCCCTTCCTTGATGTGCTCGTACTGCCGCTCGCGCTTCCTGCTCCATCCGGCTTGTGGCATGGCGTGCACCCCCGGTTCGTCCGGTCACCGAAGATCCCACGGTATGCCGAGGTCGCCGCCACGGCCACTAGCCGGGGCGGGCCAGCCGTTCCTCGACAGCGGCACGGAAGTCAACCACCGAGAACCCCGGGACGGACGCCTCGAGGTCGCGCAGCGCCGTCTGCGGGTCGAGCGTCTCGCCGTCCGGAACCCCCGCGATCTGCAGGATGGTCGCCAAGGGCAGCTTGGTCGCGTCGGACACCTGTTTGAGGGTCATCCACCCCTTGATATCGGCCGGGGCGAGGTTCGCCGCAACGACGTGGCCGGCCGCACTCCCGCGCGTCGACGAGCTCCACACCCCTGTGGTCCGCGTGACGGCATACGTGCCGAGGAGGACGAGCAGGGCGACGACGGGCATGACCCACTTGCCGGGCCTCATGACGGTTGTCCCCTTCCGATCGAGCCGACCCACGTCGGACCGCTGACATCGAGCGCCCCGCCGAACGCGCAGCTGGCGACGCAGTCGAGGCAGCCGATGCAGTCGGGCCCGACGTCGTCGGCGACGTGGGCGACGTCGATGCCGACCGGACATGGCGCGCTGCACAGGTTGCAGCCGGTGCACGCGTCGGCCCGGCGTCGGATCTTGAAGAAGCTGAGCCGCCCGAGGATGGAGAAGACCGCGCCGGCCGGACACAGGTAGCGGCACCAGAACCGTTCCACGGCAACGGATGCGGCCAGCACGACCGCCGCCACCGTCAGGCCCAGCCACAGCCCGTCGCTCCACTCGAAGTACCAGTGAAGGCTGAACAGCGTGACATAGGGGTCCCAGTCGAAGAACACGAGCGAGGCGCTCCGCGCCGTCGCCACGAGGATGACCGCGAGAGCGACGAAGCGGCCCCACCGCATGACGCGATCGGCCCGCGGCGGCACGTGAAGCGTCGGCACATGGAGCCGCCGCCGCACCCACGACAGCCCGTCCTGGAGCGCGCCGAACGGGCAGATCCACCCGCAGAACGCGTTGCTCGCGACGAGGACGCTCACGAGGACGGCCGCGCCGAGGATGAGGCTCGAGATCTGGGTCTTCTCGACGAGCGTCCCCGTCGTCACGAACGTCCACAACGTCTCGATGCCGCCGAACGGGCACAGGGCGTCGACGGACGGAGCGCTCCCCTTCTCCGTCTGGTGCCGGACCGCGGCGACGAGAACCAGGCCCGCGAAGGAGACCTGGGTGAGCGTCCGGAGGAGACGGACCTTCGTCAGCGACCGCCTCCGGCGCACGGCGCGGGATGGCAGGCGAACCATTTGGCTCATGGGTCGCCACGCTTCCCCCCTTCCGTGAAGCACCGGTGAAGAGCGCGCGTGGTCCTCGTGAAGCCCGCACGGACCGGGGACACCATTTGGCGTCATACCCCGGGGGGTATAAGGTTGACGAGATCGAACCCGACGTGAGGAGATGAACCGGATGTGCAGCCCCGCGATGTGCCCGACATGTCACAAGACGACCTGGCGAGGGTGCGGCATGCACGTCGACATGGTCATGACCCGCGTCCGTGAGGAGGACCGGTGCGAGTGCTCAAGGACAACGGCGCCGATGGACCTCTCGAGCTGGCTCCCCGGAGCGTCGCTCCCCGGCCGGCGCTGACCCTCGGTCAGACCTGCGCTGTCCCCATCGCGCCCTGGCGCTCCGGGTGGGGGGTGCGGCATACGGCCGTGGCACTCGTATGCGCACCCCTCACCTGGTCTGTCTACCGCTCGGCCGCAGGGCCGGTCACCGGCTGGGGCTGGGCTGCGCTGCTCGTGCTCATGGCGCTGGGCGCCGGTATCGTCGTAGCCAGCTACGTCCCCGCCCAAGACGGTCGACGCCGTGAGTCGCTATCCCCCTGTGCGATCGCGCCACTGGCACAGCTCCTCTTCGCGGCCATGTTCCTCGCCATGGGCTCTGCCCTGTCCGGACGGGCCGTGTTCGCCGCGGGTGTCGTAGGGCTCGCCCTCGCCCGGCGGACGACCGGCTCCTCGACCTGCCGGATCCGCTGAGGCGGCGACCATCAGAGCCCGGCGACGCCGTTCGGGGTCCCGAGGCCGGTGGGGCCGTCCCAGCCCGTGCCGGCCGTGCACAGCTTCGCGCCGCACGTGCCGTTCGTGCCGGAGGTGACGTCGTTGAAGGCGGTCGACGCAGCGGCATAGGGGATCGAGCTGGCGTTGCCCGCCGTGTTGCCCGACAGGGCGTAGACCGAGGCGATGATCGGCGAGGACAGCGACGTCCCACCGAACTGCTGCCATGCCGACCTACCGCCGTTGGTCGGTCCGTAGACGACCAGGCCGGTGTTCGGGTCGGCGTCCGCGGACACGTCCGCGACGGCGTGCTTCGCGCAGCCGGTCACTGCCGGCGTCTGGCCGACCGGCGCCGCATTGAGCGTCGAGCAGCCCGAGCCTGAGCCGGACCACGCGGTCTCGACCCAGCCTCGGGCTGCCGTCGAGGCCCTCAGGGTCGTGCCGCCGACGGCGGTGACGTAGGCCGACGATGCCGGGTAGGACGCGCCCTGGTAGCCGTTGTCGCCGGTCGAGGCCGTCACGGCGATGCCGGGGTGGTTGTACGCCGCGCCGTAGCTGGAGTCCGGCAGGTCGCCGCTCGAGCCGTAGCTGTTCGAGATGGCCACCACGCCAGCTCGGTTGGCCGCGGTGGTGACCCCGGCGCCGAGGTTGGCGATTGACGCGCTGCTCACCTGGACCAGAAGGATCCTGCAGTCAGGGCACGCAGAGGAGACGGCGTCCAGGTCGAGCGCCTGCTCCTGCGCCCAGCCCTTGTTGTAGCGGGGCAGCGACGTGCCGCCGTTCTGGTCGACGATCGTCAGACAGCCGTTGGCGACGGTGCACGGCGGCAGCGCGTACCTGCTGCGGAACACGGCGAGGTCGGATGCCGCGTTCGGGTACCCGTAGGCGTCGACGATCGCGACGGTCCGTCCCCCGGAGGCACGGCCGGTCAGCCCGTAGGCCGCCTGGATGTCGGCCGGAGTCATCCCGCCGGACGAGGTGACGAGCGGGTTGACGGGCGAGCCGTTGGCGTCGTCGAGCCGTACCGCGTCGCAGGCCGCGCTCCCGGCCGGAACCCCGGCCAGGGCGCAGACCCGCGTGCCGTGGTTGTGCGCCGCTGACGGCGCTGCGGCGCCGGCGCTTCCGGGGGCGACGGCGGCGAGCGCGAGGGCTGCCGCCGGTGCGCCGAGGAGCGCGAGGATCCTGCGGTTCATGCTGCTCTCCTGGTTTGCGGTGGTCTCGGTGAGGACAATGAGACACCACCGGAGCCGATCCCGCACGCCTGAAACGGAGAACCCCATGGTCATTGCAGTTCCCATCGGACCCGACGGCCAGGTCGGAGGAGCGTGGGGCCGGGCCGCGTCGGTCGCCATCGCCCACGTCGCTGAGGGCTCCGTATCGAGCTGGACCGAGCACGAGGTGGGCTGGGATGCGGCTCATGACCAGGGGGGCGAAGGCGAGCATCACGCGCGAGTCGTCCGGTTCCTCCGCGAGCACGATGTCACCGACATCGTCGCCCACCACATGGGGCCGGGTATGGCCCGCACCGTCGCGGCCATGGGGCTGCGCGTGCACACCCCGCTCGACGCCGACGCGCGGGAGGCCGCCCAGCTGCTCGCCGCATCGGCCTGACGGACGGGCGTACGCGTCGGGCGCCGGACCCCCAAGGGGGTGCGGCGCCCGAGCGGACCGATGGCGAGTCGTTGACTCGCGGGTGGTCAGACCTTCGTGATGTTGGCGGCCTGCGGGCCCTTCGGACCCTGCTGGGTCTCGTAGGAGACCTTGTCGCCCTCGTCTAGGCTGCGGTAGCCCGTCGAGTTGATCGCGGAGAAGTGAGCGAAGACGTCGGCGGAGCCGTCGTCGGGCGCAATGAACCCGAAGCCCTTTTCGGCGTTGAACCACTTCACGGTGCCTGTTGCCATGCTGGCCTGCTTTCTGAGATGAGCCGCGTTCCGACTATCGGGACGCGTGTCAGCTGATGATTCGAATTGCCGTCTTCTCAGAAAGAGCACCGCCCCGGTGGGGCGGACGTGCCAACCTGACCAACGTCTACGTCAACAACCTGGATCAACGGTACAGGTCGCGCGAGCATTCACCTATTCATCGCCTGCCGCCGCACCTAGGGCACGCGGTCCGCGTGCGAGAAGATGGCGGCATGACGGTGGGGTCGAGTGATACGAGCCGGGGCCGGGTGCTCGAGGCGATCCGCAGCGCCGCCGCGCCCCTGGACGACGACGAGCTGACGGCAGCCTCCGGGGTCGAGCCGCGTCAGACGGTCAACAGCATCTGTCATGCCCTCGAGGACGAGGGCGTCATCGAGCGCGTGACCGGGTCCGAAGGGAAGATCGTCAACCGGCTCGTCGGCGAGTCCGCCGCTGCGGGGATGCTCGACGTCGCCGTGCCCGACGCGGACCCGAGCGCCGACCCGGAGCTGTCAGCGGCTGCCGCCCGCGCGCAGGAGGACGCTGAGGCGCGGATGCTCCTCGTCCTTTCCGGACGGCTCGGTCTGCCTCTTCGCCCGAAGCGGCTGAGCCACCCGAGTGGCGCCCACGTCGAGGTGGACGGCGCGTCGGAGGACAACGCGGTGCTCGTCGAGTGCTGGGCCCATCAGGGCGCCCCCAAGATCGCGCAGAAGTACAAGCTCGTCAACGACGCGGTCAAGCTTCACTGGATCGCCAGGGCGTTGACGCCCATGCCGCGTCGGCTCATCCTCTGTGTCAGCGACCCGGCTGCCGTGGCGCACCTGCGGGGGCGGTCG
>JAJXUB010000071.1 GCA_021783215.1 Actinomycetes bacterium
CGGTGGTTGGATCAGGACATACGCATCTTCTTCACCGGGGGCAGCGGCAAGGCGGGCCACCATGTCGTGAGGCACCTCGCCGAACACGGTCATCAGGTCACCAACGCTGACCTCGTCTCCTTGGGGCACCCGGAGATCGCCGACCTGAGGGTCGACCTCACCGACATCGGCGAGACGTACTCGGCGATGTCGGGACTGGCCAGGATGGAGGAGCTGGACCGGACGGAGAAGAGGCCCGCCTACGACGCCGTCGTGCACTTCGCGGCCGTGCCGGCGATCCTGCTCACGTCCGACGCCAGGACCTATGCGACCAACGTGCTCAGCACGTACAACGTGCTCGAAGCCGCGACACGGTTGGGCGTGCGCAAGATCGTCTTCGCCTCCTCCGAGACGACCTACGGCATCTGCTTCGCGCACGGCGAACGTCGGCCCCTGTACGTCCCGGTGGACGAGGACCACCCGACGGTCCCCGAAGACTCGTATGCGATGTCCAAGGTGGCCAACGAGGTGACGGCGCGCTCCTTCCAGGTCCGCACCGGCGCCGACATCTACGGCCTGCGGATCAACAACGTCATCGAACCGCACGAGTACGCCGAGCTGTTCCCAGCCTTCCTCGCCGAGCCCTCGCTGCGGCGCCGCAACGTCTTCGCCTACATCGACACGCGTGACCTCGGCCAGATGGTGCAACGCTGTCTGGAGGTCGACGGCCTGGGCTACGAGGTCTTCAACGTCGCTAATGCGGACATGTCCGTCGCGGCCACAACGCAGCAGATTCGTGACCGCTTCTACGACGGAGTCGACCTGCGTCGCCAGATGGGCCGTGACGAGACGTTCTACTCCATCGACAAGGCCAGGCAGCTCCTCGGCTACGCGCCGCAGCACTCTTGGCGAGACGTCCTGCTGGATCCCCGATCGGAGAGCAACGACCCGCCCAGGACCTGAAGCCCCGCCCGTCGACAAGTTGCTGGAGCCGGTCCGGGCCCTGGGCGGCGGACTCGTCGCGATGGACATTCGGCAGCCGGCCGCAGATTCGTGGCGTTCGGTTAGCGTTGCCAGATACGTCCGTTCTTCGTCGCCGCGGCGGTCCTGACGGCTACGGCGACCCAGAACCCGACCAGCATGGCCCACAGGGCCACGGCGGCCACCTCGAGGGTGGTGGTCTGCCAGGCGCGGGCGAGGGTCATCGTCGCCACGGTGTAGGCGCCGAGGGGGAAGGTGAAGGCCCACCAGCCCAGGTGGAACGGCAGGCCTCCGGCCCGCAGGTAGCGCACCAGCATGGTGATGGCGATGGCGAGCCACCAGAGCCCGAAGCCCCAGAGGCCGGTTCCGAACAGCTGGCTGAGGAGGGTGACGGCGGGAGCTGCTGCGCCGAACACGCCGTGGCCCGCTCGGGCCAGGGCCAGGACTGCAAGGGCAGCGACGGCGACCGGGCCGAGGCCGATCCACACGGTCGGGGCGAGCCGAGCGGGCGGGAGAGGGTGCAGGACCAGGCGGTCGTGCAGGAGTCCGAGGACCATCAGGAAGAGCATGAAGCCCATCCCGTACGCGGCGTAGCCGAGGGCCAACAGGAGCCGTGCGTACCCGGCTGAGACGTGGGGCACCAGCGGTGTCAGGGCCATCGGGATGATGACGGTGACGACGGGTGGGATGAACCAGCCGCCGTTGACCGATACCTCCGGCGGCTCGCCGACGAAGAGCGTCATGGCGAAGGCCACCGCGAACACGAGCGCCAGTGTGCTGCCAAGCGCGGCGAGAACGGCGACGAGGGCCGTGACGGCGGACGCGGGGAACAGCTCGGGGCCGACGACGGAGGTCATGACGGCGAGAACGAGCAGGCCGCCCGGCAGCGTCGCATGCATCGCTCCGAAGACGGGATGGTGCAGGTCGGCGACGGCGGCTTCGCGGTGCCCGACCCAGCGGATGGCATACGCGACCGCCAGCACGGCACCGAGGGCGTAGGCGAGGATGGCGAGCGCGTCTGCGAACCAATGGGCGGCCGACAGGGTAGGGGTGAGGTTCCCGGGGTTGAGGTAGGTGGCGACGGCGAGGATCGCGGTGCCCATCACGGAGGCAAACCAACCGGGGTGCAGGTCGCGCAGGCGGGACGGCGTGCCGTCCGTGCCGCGGTATGGCTCCGGAGCCGGCGCGGGTGGGGTCGGGGTGGGGGTGGCGGCCGGGGCCGGCGCGTCGCTGGTGTTCGTGGTCACGAGGGTTTGTCTCTGCTTTCGGGGGCTGGGTGCTCGCAGGAGCGGGAGATGGATGCGATGGGTGGTACTGGTCTGTGTCGAGCTGGGCCAGGACGTGTTCGGCGTCCTGGAAGACGCGTGTGGCCTCGGCGAAGCGAGCCACATCAGGAGGTCAGTGGCTCCAGGAGCTCGCGGACCTTGGCCGGGGTGGGTACCCGACCGGACAGGAGCACCTTCTCGTCGACGACGAGGCCGGGGGTGGACATGATGCCGTAGCTCATGATCGCGGCGTAGTCGGTGACCTTCTCGAACTGCGCGTCGATGCCGAGGTCGGCGACGGCCTGGCGGGTGATGCGCTCGAGGGTGACGCAGTTGGTGCAGCCGGAGCCGAGGATCTTGATGATCATGGCGTGTTCCTTTGGTGGTGGTGGGTCAGGCGAGGACGGCGTTGAAGAGGTAGCCGACGGCGATGATTCCGGCGCCGGTGACGGCGACGAAGGTGAGGATGAGCGGGGGTTTGAGGACACGGCGGAGCAGGATCATCTCGGGCAGGCTGAGCGCGACGACGGCCATCATGAACGCGAGCAGGGTGCCCATCGGCAGGCCCTTGTCGTGCAGGGCCTGCACCAGCGGCATGACGCCGGCGGCGTTGGAGTACAGCGGGATGGCGACCAGGACGGCGATCAGGACCGCGAAGGGGTTCCCGGCGCCGGCGTACTGGGTGAAGAAGTCCTGCGGTGCCCAGCCGTGGATGGCTGCGCCCAGGGCGATGCCGACCAGCAGGTAGGGCCAGATCTTGCGCAGGATCACGCCGACCTCCTCAACGCCCATCTGGATCCGGTCCTCCCACGTCAGCCCGGCGGCGGGGTCGATGACCTGCCCGCCCAGGCGGGTCTCGAAGACGAACGGCTCGACCCACCGCTCGAGCTTCAACCGGCCCAGGACGAACCCGGCCACGATGGCGATGCCCAGTCCCGCGCCGACGTAGAGCAGGGTCGGGCCGAGCCCGAACATCCCGAACAGCAGACCGATGGCGACCTCGTTGACCAGGGGGCTGGCGATCAGGAAGCTCATGGTGACCCCGAGCGGGACCCCGGCGGCGACGAACCCGATGAAGGCCGGGACGGCGCTGCACGAGCAGAACGGGGTGATCACGCCCAGCCCCGCGGCCATGACGTTGCCGACGCCCTCACGCTTGCCGCCCAGCATCGCCCGGGTGCGTTCGACGCTCATGAACGAGCGCAGCACGGTGACCAGGAAGATGACCCCGACCAGCAGCAGGGCGATCTTGACCGAGTCGTAGAAGAAGAAGTGGACCCCCGAGCCCAGCTGGCTGCTCGGGTCGAGGCCGACGAGGTCGTAGACGAGCCAGTCCCACAACGGCAGGTTCACCTCGTACAGGGCGAACCAGCCCAGCGCCGCCCCCACCAGACCGACCCACCGCCGAGTCGGCGTCGTGGGGCGCAACCGCTCGGCCACGCTCACGCGTTCACCGCCGCCATCGCGGCGTCCGGCAGCGCCGCACGCATCCGCTCGGCCGCGTCGGGTGCCAGCGCGTAGTCGACCCAGCGCCCCCGCCGGCTCGTGGTGACCAGACCCGCCTCACGCAGCACCTTCAGGTGGTAGCTGAGCAGGTTCCCCGCGATCGGGACCTGCTCCTGCAGCTTGCACACACACCGCGGCGCACCCGCCAAGGTCGCCAGCACCGTCCACCGGACCGGGTCCGCCATCGCCTGGAGGAGGACCATCGGCTCCGTCGCCTCGGGCACCGTCACTCCAACCGGAATTGATTCAGTCACAATTGAAACGTACCTCCTTACGAGGTACCGCTGTTCCTCAGACCGGTGGCTCGGGTGGGTGATCTTGGCGACATCACGGGTCCAGGTCGCGGCCGAGCCGCGAGGTACTGGAGGGCGGAACGAGCGGAACGCAGCGCCGCTGCGACGTGTGAATGCTGCTCCCTCGGTCTGGTTGCAGGGCCGGGCTACACGAGAGACCTGAGGTGCTGAAGGGTTACCGGGTCCGGCGAGAAGATGCCGACGCCCTGCATGCCGCGGGTCAGCAGGACCTTGTACACGTTCCGGATGAGCCTGTCGAAGTCTGCGTCCGCCACAGCCCTCGAGCTTCGAAGCGACGGGTCGCGGTTCGCCTTGCGCACCAGGACCCAGCGGTCGCCGCGCCACACGAGGTCCGGGCCGATGATGACGCCGGCGAAGTCGTACTCGAAGCCCTGTGCGGTGTAGATGCACCCGACCTGGCCGAAGCCGGCGGGGTCGGTCGCCCACAGCGGGGACGGCGGGGCCCCGCCGACCGACCGGTCGCCTTTGAGGTTCCACGGGCGCGACCAGTCGGCGATCCGAACGTCGGGCACCAGTGACCCGTCCGGGCGCGGGTCGCTCCAGGGCCAGCAGTAGCCGGCGGACATCCGGGCGCCGTAGCCGTCGGCCGACCGGATCGCGAGCCAGGACTCCAGTTCGCGCGGGGAGTCCATCACGGCGACCGTGAACCCGTCGTCTCCCGCCCACGGGATCGGCCCCCCCGGAGCCAGGCCGAGCAGCCGCTCGACCCACCGCACGTAGGCCAACGACCCGCCGCAGCGGAACTGGTCGTCCAGCGTCACGTGCATGACGTCAATACCGTGAGCCGTCGCGGCCGCGGTGATGTCCGCGACGGTCCCGAGCTCGCCGGGCCGCACCACCTGGAACTGGTCGAGCAGGAACACCGGCGTCCGCGCCGCCGCCAGCAGCTCGTCGATCTGCGGCCGCCCGGTCCGCAGCGACGCCCCGGTGAACCGGTTGACTGACGTCTCCCGGATTCGGTGCGCCTCGTCGAGGATGAGCACGTCGAGCTCGTTCGGCTCCGATGCCATGAAGGAGTTGAAGTACTGGAACACCTTCCGCACCCGCGGCGACCCCTTCGCCGCGACCTTCCGCAAGGTCTGCGTGAAGGACTGTGACCCGGTCGCGTGCACGACCGTTCGGCCCTCGCGTGCCAGCGCCCCCATCAGCGACAGCGCGATGACGCTCTTGCCCGATCCTGGACCGCCGGAAACGACCACGGCCGTCTTCGTGTTCTGCCGTCGGGCGCTCGCCACCGCGTGCCGTACATACTCGAACGCATCCCGCTGCTCATCGAGCAGGACGAACATCTCCCGTCGCTGGACCTCCTCGGCCGCGAGCGCCATGAGCTGCTTGGAAGGGGCGACCTTGCTGCCCAGCAGCAGGTCCGCGGCATACGCACCGCTGTCTGGTGTGAAGAGTGACCGGAGGAACTCGCGGAACTCGCCGCGACGCTGCCCGGTGAACATCCGCCCGAGGCTGTCCTGGGGCCGGGCGAGCAGGTCGGCGACGTTGACGTCGGTGGCGTTGTGCAGGTACGCGACGCCGGCCACCGAGTCCGGGGCGTCGGCGAGGACGGCGGCGAAGTCCTGGAGGTACTCGCAGTACCCACGAACCTGGTCCAGCGGATGAGTCACCGGCCGGCCGTAGCCGGGCACTGACACCAGGACGTCGCTGTCCTCGAACCGTTCGGCCTCGGTCCACTGCTTCAGCTCGACGACGAGGTATGCCGCGCGCCCGGTCTGCGCGGACGTGCCGGCGAGCACGACGTCGGCGCGCTTGCTCGTCAGCGGCAGCTGGTACTCGATGAGCATCTCGATGCCACCGAGGCCGGCGTCGTTGAGGTCGGCGGCGAGCGCCGGGAGACTGCGCTCCCACGAGCGTCGCTCCCCAGGGGACGGCCGGTGGCCCGTCGTGATGGCCATCTGTTCGGCCAGGCGGTCCGCCAAGTGCGCCTCGAGTGCCGAGAAGCCCGCCGCGGAGTGGCGCAGCAGCGAAGACAAGGATGGGCTCCCAGGCAGCACGACGTGGCGTGCGGGGGAGCATGTCCGGCTTGGGAAGCTCGTCGATCCGCTCTAACGTCACCGACTCTACGAGAGGGCGAGGGCAGTCACCTGCAGGACCTAGCATCGTGTCCGTGAGTGGCCAGGAATCGGCGTACCGGCTCGAGGACCTCCAGCGCGAGCTGCGCGAGTTCCGCGACGAACGCGACTGGGCGCAGTTCCACGACCCGAAGTCGCTCATCCTCGCCCTGGTCGGGGAGGTCGGCGAGCTGGCCGAGCTGTTCCAGTGGGTCCCTGCGGACGAGGCCGCTGCTCGGTTCGGGGACGGGCTGCCTCGGCAGCGTGCCGCCGAGGAGATGAGCGACGTGCTGATCTATCTCCTTGGGCTCGCCAGCATCCTGGACATCGACCTCCTGGGCGCGGCGCGCGACAAGCTCGCATCATCCCGCGAACGGTTCCCGGCGCAGGACGTGACCGGCGTCGCTCCTCGCAAGGGGGGCATCTAGGCCAGTCCTCGGTGTCGCCGCGAACTGGCCGATCCCGGGACAGAGCAGTCCGTCGAAACCCTGGAGTCCGTGACGTCGTTCCTGTTCGGGAACCCACAGAGGCCGAACGGCCACATCGCGGACCTCCCACACCGCGCCTGGGTCCCCGAGGACGCGAGCGTCGGGCACAGCCTCAGCCGTCTCGACGTGCTGGCTGCTCAGACCGGGTCGAGGCGGAAGCCGATCTTCAGGCTCACCTGGACGTGCGCGACGTCGCCGTCGGCGAGCTGACCACGGATCTCGGTCACCTCGAACCAGTCAAGGTTGCGGGTGGTCGCGGCCGCGCGGCTGACCGCGTTGCGGACAGCCGCGTCGACGCCGTCCGGGGAGGACCCGACGACCTCGATGACCCGGTACACATGATCCGACATCACTGCCTCCCAGCGTCGGGGTTGTGGCCGACGACCTCGTTGTCGTCGCGGCCAGGCCCACGAGCATCATCGCGCGGAATGTCGCGAAGGCGGTACGGGGGCAGCGGGTCCTCGGTAGCCACGTGTGTCAGGACCCCCGGGGCAGGACGGACGCAGGTCAACCGGGCTGGAGAAGGCCGGCGGGCCAAGGCCTACTCGCAGGCGAGCCGTCGCTCTCGGCGTTGGTCGGCCGGCCTACCGCCACGAGGTTCGGCGGCCCATGCCGACGGGTCGGGCTTTCGTTGAGGAGCGCCACCACCTGGACGGCGAGGACCGCGGCGCCCAGGTGGTGGCGCAACGGGCTCACGCCGCGTATGACCTCGTCGAGGGACGGACGCACCTGGCCGGACGCGTCGCCGCCGTCCGGTTTCACCGGCTCGGGATCGGGGCGGGGGCGCGCCCGATCCCGGGGCCGGTGTCCAGGACCCCCGAGAGCCCCAGGGCCATGGTCCGGGGAAGGGCGGTGTGGGCGGCGACCCGGAGCACGGCGTTGCGGACGGGCCGAAGGGCCGGCGGGGTGAAGAGGATGCGGTTGAGCCGGTTGGTCTCCGCGATGACTCTCGTGGCGGCATCCCGACGGTTGGCGGCGTACGCGTCCAGGAACCGGTCCGGGCTGAGGCCGGAGCTCTCGGCGTCCAGGGCCGCGTCCAGGGTTTCGGCGGCGAAGAAGGCGTCGCGGATGCCGAGGTTCATGCCCTGGCCGCCCGCCGGGCTGTGGACGTGCCCCGCGTCGCCCGCCAGGAGCACCCGGCCCTGGCGGAACGTGGCCGCGAGGTGGTGACGGAAGTGGAACTTGGAGGACCACGTCAGGCGCTCGATCGCGATGCGTCCCGGCTGAGGGCCGTCGAGGGGCCCCCGGTCGTCGAGCAGCCGTTGGAGATCGGCGACGGACGCGGCCGCCTCACCGGGGCGAAGGCTTGCGACCATGCGCACGAGGCCCCCGGGCAGGGGGATGAGGACGAGGAGGCCGGCGTTGCCCGAGATGGCGGTGATGTGGTCAACGTCGATCGGGCCCGAGGCCGCGACGTCGGCGAGGATCATGTTCTCGTCGTCGGAGCGCTGCGCCCCCGTGTCCGGGTAGGCGATCCCCACTGCCTCGCGGACCGTGCTGTGCATCCCGTCTGCCGCCACGAGGTATCTGCCTTGCACGTGCGTGCCGTCCGCAAGGAGCGCGGTGGCGGCGGACTCGTCGGTGGTGGCATCGGCGGCCCGGCCTGTGACGAACCGGACGCCGACCTCTTCCGCCCGGGCCCGCAGGATCGCCTCGGTGCGGGTCTGTGGCAGCCCCGCGCTGAAGGCGAAGGTAGCGGTGGTTCCGCGCGTCGCGCTCCGCACGAGGACTGCGTGGCGGGTCCTGATCGTCATGCCCCATATCGGGGCGCACTCCGCGAGGATCGCGTCCGAGCACCCCATCCGCTCCAGCACCGCGAGCGTGCCGGGGTGGACGACAAGCGCCCGCGAGCCCTCGCCCGGACCCTCGCCCGAGTCGACGATGATGACGTTCCTGCCCTTGGCGCGCAGGGCAACGGCTGCGGACAGCCCGGTCGGTCCCGCTCCGACGACGACGACGTCCTGATCCACGTGCATGGTGACTCCCTTCGTTCCGGCCGACTCTTGGGCAGCCGGCGTCAACGACCTCCAGGATGGGCAGTCCGCGGGGTCCGCACATCGGCGGCGCCGCCCATCCGGTACCCAACCCCTGCCCATCTCGGACGTGAGGCGGCTCGACCCGGGCTGCTGGACACGTCCCAGTGCTGCCGCGACGATTGGCGCATGGCTCCGGCGCGCAGGGTCAGCAGCCCGTCGCAGATGGCGCGGATCCCGACACCGACGAGCAGCTTCGTCGGACGGAAGGCCGAGCTGGCGGCCGTCGCCGAGGGCCTCCGATCGGGTCGACTGGTGACGCTCGCCGGCCCAGGGGGCGCCGGGAAGACCAGGCTCGCCCTCGAGGCCGTCCGTGCTGACCCGCTGTTGCTCGGTCGCGCGGTCTTCGTGGACTTCACGCGCACGGCAGCCGGCGAGGGTGCGGCCCGTGCGGCGGCCGAGTCGGCTGGGCTGCGCGGCGTCTCCGGGGAGGGCGCCCTCGAGGCCCTCGCGTGGGCGCTCGACGGCGCCGCGCCCGTCGTGCTGGTACTGGACAACGTCGAACACCTCCTGTCGGACGTGGTCGCCCTTGTGGCCGACCTCCTAGGTCGCGTGCCGTCGCTGACCGTCCTGACGACCAGCAGGCAGCCGCTCCGGGTCGTGGGGGAGGCCGTCGTCCCCGTCGGCCCGCTGTGCGAGGACGACGCCGAGGAGCTCTTCTGGGAGCGTGCGCGCGCGGTGCGGCCGTCCCTGCCGGACACCCCGCAGTCGCGCGCCGCGGCCCGCGAGCTCTGCGAGCGGCTCGACCGGCTCCCGCTGGGGCTCGAGCTGGCGGCCGCACGCATGACCGTCCTGACCCCGTCGGAGATGTTGCCGCTGCTCGACCGCTCGCTGACCACGCTCGCCACGGCGTCCACCACACCCCCCGAGAGGCACCGCTCGCTCCGGGCCTGCATCGCCGCGAGTGTCGACGCGCTCGGCGCGGGCGAGCGCGAGGTGTTCGAGGCCTGTTCGGTATTCGCCAACCCCTTCGACGCGCGGTCGGCTGCGGCCGTCGCGGGAGCGACGCTCGACGATCTCGACGCCCTCGTGGGGCGCTCGCTCCTACAGCCGGGCGTCGACAGCTCGGGCGCGACGACGTTCCGGCTCCTCGAGACCCTGCGCGAGTTCGCCCGCGAGGGCATCGAGGCCCGCCGGGACCTCGACCGAGTCCGCCGCAGACACCTCCAGTGGCTGATGGCCGACTTCGGCGCCGACCACTTCCCGACGATCACCGAGGCCAGCCTCCGCGGTCAAGGCGTCGCCCGGCTGCCCGAACTGCGGGCGGCGCTCGAGTATGCCGCCGAGGCCGATCCCGAGGCCGGACTTCGACTGATGTCCGCGACCCGGGATCTGTGGTTCCGGGCGGCTCAGGACGAGGGACTGACCCGGGTCGAGACGCTCCTGAGACGACACCCCAAGGCGGACGCCGCGCGCGGCGGCGCGCTTGTGGTGGCCGAGCTGCTCCACAACTCCAGGCAGGAGACCGTCGCGGTGGAGGCGTGCGCCGCGGAAGCGCTCAGCATCTTCCCTCCCGGGTCCCTGCCGACCGGGACGGTGTTGCATTTCCAGGCGGTCGGACGGTTCCTAGCCGGACGGTTCGACGAGGCCCGCGAGGCCGCGCTCGCCAGCTACCGCGTGTTCGTGGAACACGGCGACGTCCCCGG
>JAJXUB010000072.1 GCA_021783215.1 Actinomycetes bacterium
GACGGCAGCGCCGGCGACAGACAGGAGGAAGAGGACGCCGCCGACAATGAACTCGATCGCGCTGGCGACGAACTCGGACAGCGTCTCCACAGCAGGGAGGCTACCTCACGGCGACAGGCTGAAATCGGCGATGGCCGCCGGTGCCCAGCTCACGTCAAGATCCGCCTGACAGGGTCGAGTGGGTGTTCGTCGGACCCGTCGCGGCGCGGCGGCTGACCCCGACCCGCCGGACCCAACCCGTCCAGGCGGTTCTGGCCGGCGCCGTCCACCATCCCCCGGAAACGGTTCGCGTCTTTGAGCGGCCGGAACGTCTCAGACCACCTAGTCCTGATCCCCGCCTCGGCCAGGGGGATCGCCGATCCGCCGGCCCACGGGTTTGGTGGGTCGGCGGACCGGGTGCCATCCCTGGCGTGCCGAGGCCCGGTGGTAGAGCGTTGATCAAAGGGTGAGCGTGTAGGGCTTGGACGTGCCGCCCGCGCTGGTCACGGTGACGGTGTAGGTGCCGTGAGCCAGGCCGGTGGGGACGGTGAACGCCAGCTTGTTCGCGGCGGTCACGGTGAAGGAGCCGACCGGGATCGACTTGACGCGCTTGCTGTGCAGCGACACCGCGGTAGCCGCTCCGACGTTGCCTCCCGTGACCGTTACCGCTCCCGCCGCCGGGGTGGCCGCGGTGATGACGGGGGCGACCTTGCCCCTGAGCACGGTGAAGCTCGCACTGACGCTCCCGTACGTCGTGGTCAGCGTGACGGTCGCCGCCCCGAGCGTGAGAGAGGGCTGGCCGACGATAATGTGGTTGTCGTCGAGGACCCAGAACGGCGTGACACCCACTCCGCCGATCGTGACGGCGCTCGTGCCGGTCAACCCCGAGCCGGTGATGGTGAGCGCGGTGCCGGTCTTGCCGCTGGCCGGGGACACGACCGTCAGCGACGCAACGGTGTACGTGATGCCTGCCGGGTCAGTCAGGCCGCCGCCGTTGGTCGGGGTCAAGGTGACCCGGCCGCCAGCGGTGGGGGTGATGGTGAACGTCTGCCCGGTCGACGTCCCGGTGAAGGTGAGCGCGCTGGTGCTGGCCAGGCCGGCGCCGCTGACCGCGACGCTGATGGTGCCGGTGAATGGCCCGTTCGGGGTGACGGTGAAGGTTGCCGGGGTGCCGAGCGTGCCGCCCGCCGGGCCGGTCAGCGTGTAGGCGCTTGCCGTGGCCTGGGCAGGGTTGAAGACGATGCTGCCCAAGCCGGTCGGGCCGTCCCAGCCGGTCCCGGCAGTGCACAGGACCGTCGGTGAGCAGCTCCCGTTCGAGCCGGACGTGACGTCGAAGTGTGGCGTGCTCGCCGCGTAGGTGTACGCGCCGGCCTGGTGGCTGGGGCCGTACCCGCCCTGCAGGACGTACTGGGCGGCGGTGAGCGGTGAGGACAGGCTGGTCCCGCCGTACAGGCCCCATCCGCCGCCGGTGTACACCTGCAGGCCGGTGTTCGGGTCGGCGTCCGCCGAGATGTCGGCGGTCGCCTTGTAGCCGTTGCACGGGTTGCCCAGGATGACCTCCCATCCCGGTGCCGGGTTGAGGGTCGAGCAGCCCGACCCGGTTCCGTAACCGAGCGAGTCCCAGACGGTCTCGCTCGCCCGGGCGCCGGTGCCGTCGACGGTCAAGCTCGTCCCGCCGACCGCGATGACCTGGGTGGAGTCCGCGGGGAAGCTGCCGCCCTGGTACCGATTGTCACCGGTCGAGGCGGTCACGGCGATGCCGTTGAGAGCCGCCCCGTCGTACTGCGGGTAGCTGGCGGAGGGGACGTCGCCGCCGCCGTAGCTGTTCGAGATCGCCTGCACGTGCGCGGCGCCAGCAGCGAAGCCGACCGCGACGGCCAAGTTGGTGTCGGAGTTGTCGGTGGACTCCACGAGCAGGATGCTGCATCCGGGGCACATTGCCGAGGCGGCTTGCACATCAAGGTCAGTCTCGCCCGCCCAGCCCGCGTCGGTGGTCGTAGGCGGGGGGCCCCCGCTCTGCCCGACCTGCGCGAAACAGGGCGCGTCACCGGAGGTCCGGGACGCCTGGGTGGCCAGGTCACAGGCGGCCATGGACGGCAGCGCCATGGCGCTGCGGTAGGCGGTGAGGTTCGTGTACGCGGTCGGGGCGCCGTACGCGTCGACGATCGCGATCACCCGCGACGCGTCACCAGAGCCGGTGATGCCGTACGCGGTGCGCATCCCGGCAGCTGTGAAGCCGCCGGATGTCGCCGGGTTCGCCCCGGCCCGCGCGAGGCCGGCGACCCGCGCCAGATCGGCAGGCGAGGTCGGGTGATAGGCAACCCCGTCACGGAAGAAGTCACGCCGGATGCTCAAGCAGCCCGCATGTCCCGCGGCCGCGTTCCCGCAGTTGGTGACGTCCTTGAACGTCCATGTTGGTCCAGCGGTCGCCAGTGATGGCGCCGCGGTCACCATGGCAGCCGCGGCCGACAGCAAGGCAGCGACGACGAGGCGCCCTCGCGGCCGCGCCGTCCTCGTCTTCACGGTGGATAACGAGCGCATGGCATACCTCTCGCGAGCAGATGGATGGCCCGGGCCATGCGGTTGGCGGACTCGCGCTCGCCGGCGCGCCCTCGCGATGACCGGGGCCGGGCGAGCGGCGCTCCCAGCCAGCTCACAGGTCTCGTTTGCCGCGTGCTCCGGACGGAGCCCGCACTCGCAGGTTAGGTTTCCCTTACCTTGTCCGACATCGGGCATCTGCCCTATCTGGCGGGGTTGGCCATTGGAGGGTGAGACGTATGAGGCGTATGCCGCGGGCTGGCGGCGGCGGTCCTGCCGGTTCCGCGGACGTCGAGTTCTTCCTCGCACACGTCGCCGTGGACCACGGCTCTGCTGGCGGCGGCTGGGACGCCGGGGTCGAGGCCGTCGAGCGGATCTGCCGTGCCCTGGATGGCCTGCCCCTCGCCATCGAGCTCGCTGCCGAGCGGGCCCGCACTCTCCCGCTCGCCCTCGTCGAGCAGCAGGTCACCGACAGCCAGACGGTCCTGGGCTTCCTTCGCCGGCAGGTCGCGGACGTGGCCGGCCCGAGCATCTCGAACGTGCTGGCTCGCAGGTGGGCGCCGCTCGGGCCCGACGCGCGACGGACGCTCGCATCGCTCTGCGTCCTCACCGACTCCTTCACCCTGGAGGCGGCCGCGACCGTGTCTGGCGACGAGGTGTCCAAGGTCGTCGACGAGATCTCCGAACTCCTCGACCTCCAGCTCGTCGACCAGGACCCCTCGGTCGAGGGGCTGCTGCTCTTCCGGTTGCCCCGGCTCGTCCGCGCGCACGGGCTCACCATCCTCGGCGGGACCCGTGTGGACGAGGCGGTGCTTCGGGAACGGCACACCCGCTACCTGGCCGGCCTTGCAGCGGTTGCCAGCCGAGCGGCGTACGACGGACGACCCGCGCTCCCGCTGGCCGGTGAGCTCGAGGCGGCCATCGGGGACGTCGACGCGGCCCTGGCGTGGGCTGAACGGCACGCCTTGGACCTCGCCCTCCGGCTCGCCACCGACCTCGCGGTGGCGCTGCCGCACCGGATGGACCGCCTCGGGCTCGACCGGCGGCTCCCAGCCCTCGTCGACACGGCCGTGGGAGATGTGCCCGCCACCGCCCTGGTCGAGGCCGCGCGCGCCACCTTCCGCGCCGCCGAACCGGGCGGCGTCTCCCGTGCGGTGCGCTCCCTCGAGGCGGCCCTCGAGCGACTACGCCTCGACGCAGAGCCCCGGAAGCTCCTCTGGGGCCTCACGGGCTGGATCGACGCATTCCACGTGACCGGGGACCTCGAGCGCGCGGCGAGGTGCGTCGCGGAAGGGCTCGCCGTCGCGGGCGAGCTCGACGACCAGCCGTGGCCCTCGCGGTACGAGGCCTGGCACGGCATGGTCCTGCACCAGTCCGGCGACGTCCCCGCCGCCATCGCGTGGGGGGAGCGCGCCCTGACCCGCGCACGCCGGCACAAGGACCCGCGCGGGCAGCTCCTCGCCGGCATGCTGCTCTTCCCGATGGACCCGCGCCAGGTCAACGTGCCCGGCGGCGCGCCCACGCTCGACGAGCTGCTCGAGCTCGCCGAGGCACTCGGCGAGGAGCGGATCCGCCTCATCACGATGGCGGCGCTCGCCGGCGCGGCCCTCGCTCGCGGCGACGAGGCGACCGCGGCTCGCTGGCTCCACCGGCGTACGACTGAAGTGGCCCACTTCGACCGCTGGTCAGACCTCGGTCTCTCCCTCGTGGTCGCCGTCGAGCTCGCCGTCAGCCGCGGCGACGACGAGCTCGCCGCCCGTTGGCACGGCGCCATCAGCCCCTCGCTGTCCGTGCGGCTCGCGAACCTGCCCCCGGTCGCCGCCGCGACGTACTCCGCCATCCTCACCGAGCTGACCGGCCGCCTCGCTCCCGACCCCCTCGCCAGGGCCGTGCGCGCCGGTGCGCTTGACACGTGGCCCGAGCTCGCCCGCCAGGTCACCACGTATGCCGCCGGCGTCCTCGCGCTCCACCAACCGACCGCGCCCCGTGACCCCGTCGGAGAGCTGACGAGCCGCGAGCGGGAAGTCCTCGCCATGATCGCTGGCGGCGCGACGAACAAGGAGGCCGCCGAGCGGCTCTGCATCTCCGCCAAGACGGTGATGCACCACAGCGTCTCGATCTACCGGAAGCTCGGTGTCAGCGGTCGAGTCCAGGCTGCCGCCTGGGCCCTCCGCCACGGCGTCGTCTAGCGGTCCCCTCACGTCGAGTGTGCATCTCGGTGTTCGGACCGGGCGGACCCGGCGGATCCGTGAGGGCGCCACGCAGGTCGCCACGTAAGCGGGACGGCGGGCCCGTTGAGTGCGGTCAGCGCATACCGGTTGGCGTCGACAGCCGGTGGGTTCATCCCGAAAGCGGCTTCGAGGCATAAGGGCAAATCGGCCCGCGTCCCTTCTCCTGTTGGTCCCGCCCTGTGAGGACTCCTGCCGACGAGCGGTCGGGCTTTGGGCACCGATGGAACCCCTGGGTCTAGACGCTCGCGACGTGAGGGCTGGCCAACCCGCCTGGGCCGTGCATGTGCGAGCGTCTACCCCTAGCCTCGGGGGGTGGCAGGCGACCCGAGGACCCGACTTTTCGAGATGATGCTCGGTTTCACGGTGACCCAGTCCATCGGCGCGGCAGTGCGTCTTGGACTGCCGGACTTGGTCAGTGAGGGCCCCCGGTCTGCCTCGGAGCTCGCCAGTGCTGCGTATGCCGATCCGGACGCTGTGCGCCGGCTGCTGCGCACCTTGGCGAGCCTCGGGATCTTCGCTGATGAGGACGGGATCATCCGCCACACGACGATGTCTGAGCTCCTCTGCACAAGCGCCACCGGGTCCCTGGCCCCCCAGAGCCTGGTTCTGTCGGGAGTTCATTATCGAACGTGGGACGCGGCGCTGGAGTCGCTCCAGACCGGCGAGGCGGCCTTTCCTAAGGTCTACGGGGCCCCGTTCTTCGACTGGCTCGCAGGACATCCCGAGGAGGCGTCGGCCTTCAACGCAGCAATGGCTGCCGGCGCCGCCGGACGCGGGGCCAGACTTCTGGACCGAGACTGGTCAAGCGCCTCCAGCGTCGTGGACGTCGGTGGGGGCACTGGCGCGATGCTGATCCGGCTGCTGACGCAGAGGCCAGGGCTCATCGGCACCGTGTTCGACCTGCCCCAAGTGCGTCCAGAGGCGCTTGCCGCCATCGAAGCTGCGGGGCTGGCCGATCGCTGCAGCTTCGCTGGTGGGGACTTCTTCAAAGAGGTCCCCGCCGGCGCAGACGTCTACATGATGTCGAGCATCCTTCACGACTGGGACGATGAGGCTGCAGGCACAGTCCTCGGCGCTTTGCGCCGGGCGATGACGCCGCGATCGCGACTGGTGCTGCTGGAGCATGTCGTCGAGCCAGGCAACAAGCCTGATCAGGCCAAGCTGCTCGACCTTCACATGCTTATGGTGCTCGGGGGCAAGGAGCGCTCAGAGATCGAGTGGCGGCACCTACTGGCCCACGCCGACCTCGACGTCATCACGATCGGGGCGGGACTCATCGAAGCCCAGCCCAGCTGACCCGTGACGCCCTTCAGCGTGCCAGCGGCACATCGACAGCGAGCATCGAGATTCACGGCAACCTGAACGGGTAGCCGCCCAGGTACAAGGGCTCTTGAATACAGCGTCTGAGCTTCGGAAGGGGTCGTATGGAACCGCTCGCGGATTCCGACGTGCCGGGTTGGTGGCGTCAGCTGGGACTGCCGGGGCTGGTCGACATCCACACCCACTTCCTGCCCGAGCGCATGTTGCGGCGGGTATGGGCGTACTTCGATGAGGCGGGGCCGCTGATCGGGCGCCCCTGGCCGATCGAGTATCGCTGGGAGCAGGACAGGCGGTTGGCACACCTGCGACAGATGGGGGTACGCCGCTTCACCGCACTCACCTACGCGCACCGGCCCGGCATGGCAAGCGACCTCACCGACTTCGCCCTAGACCTCTCGGCGGCAGAGCCGGCCTGTGTCCCCAGCGCGACGTTCTTTCCTGAGGACGGCGTCCTCGACCAGGTGCGTTCGGCGCTCGAGCGGGGCGCGCGCGTGTTCAAGATCCACGCCCAGGTCGGCGGCTTCGACCTGCGCGAGCCGATCCTGGACGAGGTGTGGGAGCTCCTGGCGGACGCGGGCGTCCCGGTGGTCATACACGTCGGCAGTGGCCCGGTTCCACGGGCGGGTTTCACCGGACCGGACAAGCTCGAGGGCGTGCTGCGTCGACATCCGCAGCTGACCGCGGTGGTGGCCCATCTGGGGGCACCGGAGTACCGGGATTTTCTGACCCTGGCCGAGACGTACCCGCGAGTGCACCTGGACACGACCATGGCGTTCACCGACTTCTTCGAGGAGGTCGCGCCCTTTCCTGCGGGGCTGTTGCCGCGGCTGGCTGCGCTGCAGGAACGGGTCGTGCTGGGCAGCGACTTCCCGAACATCCCCTACCCGTATGCCCGTCAGCTCGAAGCCCTTGAGCGGCTTCGGGACAGCGAACCACTCTTCGACGAGGACTGGCTGCGGGCTGTCTGCTGGTTCAACGGCCTGAGGCTGATCGGGGACTGAGCCGCCCTCGACAGCGCGCCGCACGTGCCGTTGACCGCCACGACTGCCGGTGACCGGACCTCGAGACACCAGCCGGCCCGGCGAGCCCCCCTGGACCTCTCAGCCGACGTGGTCGTCCGCCCGAAGGCGTTGAACGAGGAGACGGGGTCCTGCCCGCCCCAGGCGTGCGCGCCGCCCGTCGTTCGCCAGCTCTGTTCGTGCCTCCCACCGACCGTCCTGACACCGCACTTGGTGCCTGCCAGAAGGCGGTTTCCGGACACTCGCCATTCCCGAAGAGTGGGACGATGCGAAACCCGAGGTGGCACAGAGGTGACGCGAGATCGCGACACCGGCGATTCCGTGCGTAAAAAGGGGGTGCGCAAGGGGGGACTTGAACCCCCACGCCCGTAAGGACACTGCCACCTGAAGACAGCGCGTCTGCCATTCCGCCACTTGCGCGTGGTCCCGAAACCGGATGCCCGGCCCCGAGCCACCCAAGTTTGCGGCATACCGGGTCGCCGCCGCAAACCGGCCCCCAGCCAAGGACGGCCGGGCGCATGGGCCCTTCATCGACGCGACGGCGCTCGGTCTCGACTCGGGACGTCGGCTCCGTCGGCGATGGACACGGCCGACCTGGTCATTCCGGCATCGGCGGGACGCGCTCGTCCCACCGGGGCGTGGAGCCGGGACGTCCCTCGATCGTTTCCGGTGGCATGCCAAGGTCACCGAGCAGGCCCTTGACGGGCGGCCAGCCGGCGCTGTCGCGAGCGAGCGGGTCGAGGCTGGCGACGAACGCGTGCAGTGAGGTCGCGAGAGCACGGTCGGCCGGGTTGAGCCCCGATCGGTATGGGGGATCCAGCAGGTACTCGGCCGCGAGCTCACCGGTCGTGGCCGCGGTGAAGGCGAGTCGGTCGAGGAAGACCTCGAGGAGCCGCGCCGCGGCGGCCATGCGGTCCGAGCCCTTCACCGCCGCCGGGAGCATCCACACCGTCTGGATCTCCTGGGCGAACGCGCGCCGGACCGTTCCCTCCGTCAGGGCGAGCGCGGTGGCGACGCGACCGGCGCTTCGCTGGGACTGGCGAGAGCCCTGGGCTCGCACCCGCCGCACCTGGTCCAGCGTCGTCGTGAAGTCCGGGTCGGAGAAGGCGAAGCCCACGAAGAGCACGTGGCTGGTCATGAGCAGGGTCTGGACAAGGCCGTAGAGCGGATGGCCGACCTCCGCGAGCTGTTCGAAGTCGGCCTTCGTCAGGACCAAGGAGCTCGGCCGGGCGATGTCACCATGGAGCTTGAGCAGCCACGGTAGGTGTCCCGTGGCCTCCGGCCCGGTCAGGACGCGCACGGTCCCCTGCTGGGCCGCGACCGCTGTCTCGAGGGCGCGGTCGTAGTTCGTCGTGACGCTCTTGCGGACGTGGAGCCCGGCAAGTAGCGCATGACCAGGGGCGTACGACTCGGCTCCGAAGATCCGGGTCATCTCCTCCTCATATGTCCTGCGCCCGAGCGTCTCGACGATCTCGGCCGCCGCCGCCAGCTTGTCGGCCTCCCGGTGTGGATGAGGCAGGCCGGCCTCGGCGGCGAGCCGCGCAAGCAGCTGCCCCCAGTCGGGCAGGTCGAGTGGCTTGCTGATGCCGGCCGCGACGAAGAGAGAAAGATCCCCTGCCGCGGCCAGCCGGCCGAGCCGGTCGGCCTCCTTGGCGAGCGCCTTGGGCCGGCGGCTCGCCCCGAGGGCACGCCACCCGTCCCGGCCCCCGGCGACGACCTCTCGCCGAGCCGCCTGGACCGCCACGAAGGCGGCCCTCGTCCGGAGAACGATGGCGACGTCGACGTCGTTCGCCTCGGTCCAGTCGAGGGCGCTCGCGATGAGCTTGCGGGCGATGTAGGACCCCTCCGCGCCGAAGCCGCCTCCACCGGCGCCGAGCATCGGCAGGGCGAGGAGTGGGAGATGGCGGCCGGGGCGACGGCGAACCCTGGCCTTGAGATCGTCGAGGCCGGCTATCGCGAGGCGGACGACGTCCCCCGGTGAGGACGACTGGCGCGCGGTGTCGACGAGGGTGAGCTCTCGGTCGTGGTGCGGAGCGAGCGGCCGTAGCCCGTCGACACCGTCGACCCCACGTGGACGGACCACGCCATCTTCGTCCCCTGGCACCACCCTGTCGAGAATCGTTGTCCACCAACGAGACACATTGCCAAGCGAGTCACAGGGAACGATGAACCCGTCGCACTGGAGCTTGGTCGGGTCACCATGAAGGACGAAGACATGACCGGTCACCTGACACCCCGTCGAGCACGTGCGGATCCTTCGGGGCACTGCCACCCCGCGGTGGAAACTGCCGCGCGCCTCGGGGGTTGTCAAGCCGCCGCGCCCTGGCCACCGCCTCCGCGGCGGTGGGGACTGGTGGCATGGGGCCCTTCATCGGCCCTTCCATGGTGGCTTCCGTCACCGGCTCGCGCACAGCCCCCGCTTCGACCACGCCCGGTGCGGCGGCCTCGGCGGGAGCACTGTCGACCCGTTCCGGCGATGTCCCTAGGCCGGAACGGGCGCGCCCCGCCGGACGGCCCTGCCGAGGCTGCCGAGCAGCGCGTCGGGGCGTTCGGCACGACGTGGCAGACCGGCGCCGGGGCGCTCCGCGGTTACGATCAACTGGACCATCGCAACCTGCGATGGGCAGATGGCGTGCCCACGGCCCGTGGCGGCGGCACACGGCTCAAAGGAGGTGCGGCGTGGGGATCTTCGACCGCGTCGAGGCCAAGCTCGAGCGCGCCGTCAACGGCACCTTCGCGCGCGTCTTCAGGTCGGAGGTGCAGCCGGTCGAGATAGCGAGCGCGATCCGTCGGGCGATGGACGACCGGGCCGCGATCGCGAGCAAGGGGCGGACCTTCTGCCCGAACGTCTTCCAGGTCGAGCTGTCGCCGACCGACTACGAACGGCTGTCCGAGTATGAGGAAGGCATCGGCGACGAGCTGTGCGCGGCTGCCGAGGAGCACGCGGAGACCCAGCGCTACGTGCCGCAGGGGCCGTTCCGCGTCTACCTCACGACCGCCGAGGATCTCGAGACCGGCGTCTTCCGGGTGCGCCCGGCGAAGGCGAAGGGCGGGCCTTCCG
>JAJXUB010000073.1 GCA_021783215.1 Actinomycetes bacterium
TGCCGCACCGCTCAAACGTGACCCCGGCATGGAGCCGAAGTTCGCCGAGCTCGTCTCCGCCATCCAGTCGTCCGGCAAGTAGCCGGCACACCCGAAGGGAGCACCCACAATGCTCACGTACTCGCAGTTCGCGTTCGTTGCGGCGTTGATCACGGTCGTCCTGGCCCTCATCGCGTACATCTGGGCCGTGGCCGCCAGCCACCGCGCCTCAACGGCCGCGCCGACGCGGACCAAGGCCCTCGTCGGGGCCAGCGGTGACCTCGTCGACGAGCTCGACGACCTCGACGAGGCCCCGGCCGTCCAGCAGCGCGCTCGGTCGTCCTCTGGGCTGTCGGCCGCGACCCTCGCCGGCTACGGGACGACGCTCATGCGGACGGCGTTCGCCTTCCTCACGCTCTGCCTCGTCCTCCGGGCGGTCGCGACGGGCCACGGGCCGTTCGTCACCCAGTACGAGTTCGCCACGTCGTTCGCGTGGGGCATCCTCGCCGCCTACGCCTACTTCGAGTGGCGCTACCGGGCACGGACGCTGTCGCTCTTCGTCCTGCCCATCGCGATCATCGCCATGGTGTACGCCCTCAGCTGGGACAAGGCGGCCGAGCCGCTTGTGCCGGCCCTCCAGAACAGCGTGCTCCTGACCATCCACATCGTCGTCGCCATCTTCGCCTATGGGGCGTTCGCCGTCTCGTTCGCGACGGCGGCGCTCACTCTGTGGACCCCCCAGAAGTGGCGTCACCTCGTCCCCAAGGACGAGGTCCTCGACCGCATCGGGTACCGCGCCGTCGTCATCGGCTTCCCGCTCGACACGATGGTCCTCATCCTCGGCGCCGTGTGGGCGCAGATCGCCTGGGGCACCTACTGGAGCTGGGACCCGAAGGAGACCGCCTCGCTCGTCACGTGGCTCATCTACGGTGGGTACCTGCACGCACGGGTGGCGCGCGGGTGGACCGGCAAGCGGGCCGCGTGGCTGCTCATCCTCGGGTTCGCCTCGGTCGCCTTCACCTTCGCCGGTAACGCGATCTTCGGTGGCCTCCACAGCTACGCCAACGTCAACAGGTAAGGGCCGGGCCGCCTCGGCGACGGGGCGGTGCGAAAGGACACGATCTCATGTCGGACCAGACCACACCGGAGGCCGGTCACGGCGCGCTCGGTGACGACGAGCTCTTCGACGACGTGCTCCCTCTCGTCGAGGAGCCGGCGTCGTCGGACGGGCTCGACGCCCTCGAGGAACGCCAGGCCGCGCAGCCGGTGCGCTCCGGGATCGACGCCCTCGCCGAGGCCGACGTGCCCGCGGCGAAGGCGTCGGCGTCCCGCGACTGGACCGACACGCCCGACGCGCGGGCACGCATACGGTCGAGCAGGCTCGGCACCCTCGGGGTCCTGCTCGTGACGGCGGTGCTCGTCATCGGCGGCATGTGGCTGGTCAACCGCAGCAAGGCCGCGAGCGCGAGCACCCCCGGCGCGGCCACGGCGGTCACGATCCCCGGCAGGTCGACGGTTCCGGCTCCCGCAGTCGGGAAGGCGGCCCAGGACTTCACGGCGACGGGGATCGACGGCAAGACGGTCTCGCTCGGCGGGCTCAAGGGGCATCCGGTGTGGCTGACCTTCGGCGCGAGCTGGTGCGCGAGCTGCCAGGCCGAGGTTCCCGACATCGAGGCGACGTACAAGAAGTTCGCGTCCAGGGGCGTCGTCGTCCTGGCCGTCAACATCACCGAGGACACCGCGGCGGTCAAGGCCTACGCCCAGCGCGTCGGCCTGACCTACCCGATGGTGGCCGACCCCAACTCCGTCATCGCGGACGAGTACCGGGTCAACGCCATCCCGTCGCACTTCTTCATCGACAGCAACGGCACGATCCAGAAGATCCACGAAGGATCCATGTCGCCCGACGACATGTCCGCGACCCTCACGGAGCTGATGACGAAATGACCTCGTCCGGGCACGACGAACCGCCCGTCGACCAGCCCGACCCGACCGAGGAACCTCTGGCCGAGCCGACCCCCCAGCCCACCGAGGGTGACGCACCCCCCCAAGGCGACGATGCGCCGCCCGCCCAGTCCGCGGGCCCCGACGAGGGGCTCGCGGGCGAGGCGTCCGCGGAGGGCGTCGAGCCGGTCGAGAAGGGCAACATCTTCCTCCGCCTGATCAACAGGCTCCCCTTCCCCATCGTCCGGACCCGGAAGGCCCTCTTCGGCCTGACCGTCGCCATCCTCGGCGTCGGCTTCGTCGCGACCGTTGCCGTCATGAACTCGCTGACCTACATGGAGAGTGCGAGCTTCTGCACGACGTGCCACACGATGGCGCCGCAGCAGAAGGCCTACGAGGCCGGCGTCCACCAGGACGTCGCCTGCGGTGAGTGTCACGTCGACCCGGGTGCCGTCGGCTTCGTCAAGGCGAAGGCGGCGGGGACCAAGGAACTCATCGACCTCATCATGGGCACCTACCCGAGGCCGATCGAGGCCGTCGAGCACACGAAGCTGCCGCCGGTCACGCATACGTGCGAGAAGTGCCACCCCCTGTCCCAGATCTCGAAGGACAACCAGCCGACCCAGCTCGTCGCCCGGCCCCTCTTCGCCAGCGACGAGAAGAACACCCGCAGCGACATCATGGTGCTCATCCGGCCCGCCAACCTCGGCACGTCGGAGCAGAAGAGTGCGCACTGGCATGTCATGCAGGACGTGACCTTCACCGCGGCCGACCGGCACCTTCAGACGATCGACCTCGTCCAGTTCACGGACAGGAAGAGCGGCCAGCTGGAGAGCTACATCGCCGCCCGTCAGGTCCGCGAGTCGACCAACGCCGCCGCCGACGTCGCCCGCCTCAAGGCGACCGAGGAGAACCGGACGATGGACTGCATCGACTGTCACAACCGGGTCGGACACGAGGTTCCCACGGCCGACGAGGCGGTCGACAGGGCCCTGGCCGCCGGGACGATCAGCCCCGACCTGCCCTACGTCAAGCGTCAGGCGATGGCCCTCCTGACGAACACGTACACGTCGGCGGAGGCGGCGAAGGCCGCGATCGACGGGCTCGACAGCTTCTACAAGGTCCAGTTCCCGCTCGTCATCCAGAAGAAGGGCGCCAGGGTCGCCGCGGCGTCGAAGGAGCTCAACAGCATCTTCAGCCTCATCGACACCCCGGCGATGAAGACCGTCGACGGCACGTACCCCAACAACCTGGGGCACCAGAACGCGCCGGGCTGCTTCCGCTGTCACGACGGCGCCCACTACCTCGTCGATAAGGGTGTCGTGACGAACAAGGTCATCCCGTCGACGTGCGACACGTGCCACACGTTCCCGCAGATGGACAGCTCGACGGCCCTGCTGCCGGTCGGGACGAAACCGGCGGACCACACCGACCCGCTCTACGTGTTCGACCACAGGATCGTCGCCGGCAGCGTGACGCCGAACCCGAACACCTGCGGCGCGTGCCACAAGGCGAGCTACTGCAGCTCGTGCCACGACAGCGGCGCCATCAAGGTCAACCACTACCAGATGCTGTACAACCACGCGGCGTCGGTCCAGCTGGCCGGTGGCACGCAGGCGTGCGCCGTCTGCCACCAGCCCGCGTACTGCGCGCAGTGCCACAAGAACCCGGTGCTCGGCAAGAGCAACGCGCAGCTGGATACGGCGGGCTGACCCATGTCCCCGGGGTCGAGGCGTGGGCCAACCGACGAGGGCCAGGTGTGGCTGACGGTTCACGATGCGAGCGCGATGCTCGGGGTGTCCCCGGCGACGCTCCGGCGCTGGAGTGCGGCCGGCGAGGTCGAGGCGTTCACAACGCCCGGGGGCCATCGCCGGTTCGCCCGGTCGACCATCGAGGCGCTCCTGCCGAAGCAGGGCGGCGAGTCCGTCAGCCTCGCGTCGCTCGGTGAGTCGCCCGAGCGGATGTTCCGCATCATGCGCCGGCACATCCGGGCCGCGTTCGGCTCGGCGTCGTGGCTCGTCGGCGCGGACGAGGAGACGCGAAGCGCGCTCCGCGGGGCCGGCCGGGCCATGGCGACCGGCCTGCTCGTCTACCTCGACGACGGGGGACGTCGGACCCGTGACGACGCTCTGCGGGCGGCGGAGGCGGCGGCCGCCGAGCACGGCCGGCAGGTGGCTCGGCACGGCGGCGAGCTCGCCGAGGCGGTCGGGTCGTTCATGCGGTGCCGGGCGCTCTTCGTCGACGACCTCGCCGAGGTGGCCCGTCGTGGCGGGCTGGGGACGGGCGAGGCGATCGACCTCATGACACGGGCCACGACGGCCATCGACCGGCTCCTCCTGGCGCTCATGGAGGCGTATGCCGGCGAGCGTAATTCGGCGGCCAAGGCTGGCTGACCGAGGGGAGGGGGTCGGTCAGCCAGCGGACGGTCGCCCGTGGGCGACCCGTGCCCCCGACGGGTCCGGTCGCGACCGGACGGCGCGTGCCGCGCGGCTCACGAGCCGCCGCGTCGCCGGGTCGATGCCACCGGGGAGGTCGCCGAGAGAGAACCACTGGCGCGTCTGCGTGGCGCCAACTCCGGTCATCGGTGCGGTGCCGGCGAAGCGGACGTCGTGATGCTTGACCCCGTCCTTCGGTGAGCACAGAGCCGGATGGACGTCGAGGTCGACCGGTTCCGCCGATACGAGCACGACATCCGGTATGCCGGCGACCGCCGCGGCCGTCCGCAGGGCCGTGTCGGCCAGGGTCGGGTCCTCCGGCGACCAATGGCCTTCCGGCACCCGCCAGGTTCCGGCCGGGCCGTCACGGACGAGGAGCACGTGCGCGCCGGCTGGGTCGAGGACGGCGAGGCTGGCACTCACGTGGGCGGGCCGCGCGGCCGGCGACAGGGCGTCCGCCCGGCTTCGCAGCCGGCCGACGAGGACGTTCCGCAGGCCGATGTCGAGCGCGCTCCGCGCCGGCCACCTCTCGAGGAGGAGCCGAGCGCGGCGGCCCGGCTCCTCCGCCGGCGGTGGGGCGACGACCGGTAGCGGGTCGTGGACCTCGACCGGCTCGCGACCGCCCAGGCTGCCCGCGCATACGCCGCACTCGACGCAGCTGGCGCGGTACTCGGGCCGCTCCCGAAGACCGAGGTCGACGCCGGCGGCGTACGAGTTCGCGCAGGCCGACTTCTTGAAGGCGGCGACCCCCCCGGCCCACAACCGGTCGACGAACGCGTCGAGGTGGCTCGAGGGGAGGGAGCGCAGGGGGGCGGACGGCTCGCAGTCGAGCGGCTGGCCGATGGCGCTCACGATGCCCGGACCGTCGAGGGCTCCGGCACCCAGGTGGGCGACACCGCTCGTGGAGCGGGCGATCGTCTCGTCCCAGTAGAGCCCGCCGACCACGCAGAGCGGGACGGCGTGGGCGCGCAGGAGGGCGACGATCGCGTCGGCGTCCGCGTCGGTCACCCCGGGGATGAACGGCTTGACCATGACGTTCGTCGGAACGCCCCGGCGCCGGAACGCCTCGAGGGTGAGAAGGCGGCGAACGGGCGGGTCGGCATACCGCTCGATCTCGGCGGCCCGGGTGACCGAGGACATCGAGGTGGAGAAGAGCAGCTGACCGGGGTAGGCGATCGCGTCGGTGACGGCCTCGACGACCGGCTCGGGGAGGGCGAAGCGGCTCATCAGCTGGATGGGGTTCCCGAGGGCACACGCGGCCCGGACCCAGTCGAGGGTGTGGTCGCGGTCGCCGTCGTCGGGCGGGAACGGGTCGCCCCATGCGCCGATGGAGATGATGCTCCCGGAGCGGCCGGGGACGTAGAGGGGGTGGTCGCGGACCCAGGCGATGGACGCCTCGAGGCCGTACGCGTTCCGGTGCCCCGTCGGGGCGCGGTAGCCGAAGGACCGCGTGTAGCAGAAGGCGCACCGCGCCGTGCAGCCGAGCATCGGGCTGAGGAAGAACCGACCGGCGCGGTAGCCGGGTTCGCGCGTGTCGGACGCCCTCATCGCCGGCGCTTCGAGCAGGTGCCGGTCGAGGGGTCTATGCAGGGGCCAGACACGGGTCTTCGCCTTTCCGGGACCCTTGATTCTATGCCGCCTGTCACCCCTGCCCGGCTGGGGCTCAGGCGTCGAGGGCGTCGAGGGCGTCGAGGGGGTCGTGGGCATCGTGGGGGTCGCGGGCGTCGAGGGCGGCCAGGGCCTCGCGAGACCAGTCGCGTCCGCTCTCCTCGAAACGGATCCCCGCGCGGAGGATGACGTGACGCATCCGCTCGGCCTCGGCCTGCGCCTCGGACTCGGCCGATCGCCGTTCGGACGTGAAGTCGCGCGCCTCGATCTCCCGATAGGACATCAGCGCCGCCTCGTGCTGGGTCAGGCGTTCGCGGAGCTGGGCCTCGAGCGCGCCGCTCAGATCCGGCGACCCGAGTGCGGCGGCGGCTCGCATCCGGACGAGGAGAGCGTCGCGGACGACGGGCGGCGACCCCCCTTCGGCGGTCCACCGGACCAGCTCGCGGCGGCCTGCGGGCAGGCACCGGTAGACGCGCTTCCTCGTATGCCCGGGCGCCTCGTCCGACGCGACCCACCCGGCCTTCTCCATCCGCGCGAGCTCGCGGTAGATCTGCTGGTGGCTCGCCCGCCAGAAGAAGCCGATCGACGAGTCGAACCTCCTGGCCAGGTCGTACCCCGAGGACGAAGGGCGCTCCACGAGGGACGTCAGGAGCGCGTGGGGGAGGGACATGAGGCCCAGTGTCGTCGCGAGTCGCTCCGGTATGCAACCAGTTGCATACCGGAGCGACTCGCCCTAGGGTCGCAGCCATGACGGCGTACCCGCACCTGCTCGCTCCCCTCGACCTCGGTTTCGCGGTCCTGCCAAACCGCATCCTCATGGGTTCCATGCACGTCGGCCTCGAGGAGGCGCCGGACGGGTTCGAGCGCATGGCCGCCTTCTATGCCGAGCGAGCCCGCGGTGGCGTCGGGCTCATCGTCACCGGTGGCATCGCACCCAACGACGTCGGCCGCCCGCTCGCCGGCGGTGCCAAGCTGACGACGCCCGAGGAGGCCAAGGAGCACCGGGTCGTCACGGACGCCGTCCACGAGGCGGGCGCACGGATCTGTCTGCAGATCCTCCACTTCGGCCGGTATGCCTACGGCCCCGAGCTCGTCGCGCCGAGCCCGCTCCAGGCGCCCATCTCCCCGTTCCCGCCCCGGGAGCTGACAACCGCGCAGGTCGAGGAGACGGTCGGCGACTTCGTCCGGTGCGCGTCGCTCGCCAAGGAGGCCGGCTACGACGGTGTCGAGGTCATGGGCTCCGAGGGCTATCTCATCAACGAGTTCATCGCCGCGCGGACGAACCGTCGCACCGACGAGTGGGGCGGCTCCTATGAGAACCGGATCCGCTTCCCCGTCGAGATCGTCCGCCGCATCCGCGAGCGCGTCGGACGCGAGTTCATCATCGTCTACCGCCTGTCCATGCTCGACCTCGTCGAGGGCGGCTCGACCCTGGAAGAGGTGCGGACCCTCGCGCAGGCGATCGAGGCGGCGGGGGCCACCCTCATCAACACGGGCATCGGCTGGCACGAGGCCCGCATCCCGACCATCGCGACGAGTGTGCCGCGCGCGGCCTACACGTGGGTGACCAAGCAGGTCATGGGCTCGGTGAGCATCCCCGTCGTGACGACGAACCGGATCAACACCCCGGACGTCGCCGAGCAGGTCCTCGCCGACGGGTGCGCCGACATGGTGTCGATGGCCCGGCCCTTCCTCGCCGATCCGGAGTTCGTCGCGAAGACCGTTGCGGGACGAGCGGACCGGATCAACACGTGCATCGCCTGCAACCAGGCCTGCCTCGACCACACGTTCAGCGGACGCATCACGTCCTGCCTGGTCAACCCGCGCGCCTGCCACGAGACCGTCCTGACGGTCGAGCCGCTCCCCGAGGAGGTCGCGCCGCGCCGGGTCGCCGTCGTCGGTGCCGGGCCGGCGGGGCTGGCGTGCGCGACGACGGCGGCCCGGCGCGGGCATACGGTGACCCTCTTCGAGGGCGCCGACGAGATCGGCGGCCAGTTCAACCTCGCCGTGCAGATCCCCGGCAAGGAGGAGTTCCGCGAGACGCTGCGCTACTTCACCGGCGAGCTGGCCGACGCGGGGGTGGACGTCCGGCTCGGGAGTCGGGCCGGCGTCGAGGACCTGGTCAGCGGCGGCTACGACGTCGTCGTCCTCGCGACGGGGGTCACGCCGCGGATCCCCGCCGTCGACGGGGTGGACCACCCCAAGGTCCTCACCTACCTCCAGGTCCTGCGTGACCACGCGCCCGTCGGCCGCTCGGTGGCCCTCATGGGCGCCGGGGGGATCGGGTTCGACGTCGCCGAGTACCTCACCCAGAACGGCCCGAGCGGCGCCACGGACGTCGCGATCTTCAATGCCGAGTGGGGGATCGACGCCACGTATGCCGAAGCCGGCGGTGTCGTCGCGCCTGCGCCGCAGGAGCCGGCCCGGTCCGTCGCCCTGCTCCAGCGGAAGGCGTCGAAGGTCGGGAAGGAGCTCGGCCGCACGACAGGGTGGATCCACCGAGCGTCGCTGAAGGCGCGGCACGTGCGCATGGTGGGCGGCGTGGCCTACGAACGGATCGACGACCTCGGCCTGCACCTGAGCATCGACGGCAAGCCCGCCCTCCTCGAGGTCGACAACGTCATCCTGTGCACGGGGCAGGAGCCGCAGAGAGAGCTCCACGACGGGCTCGTGGCCGCCGGCCTTGAGGTCCACCTCATCGGCGGCGCCGACGTCGCCGTGGAGCTGGACGCCAAGCGCGCCATCAAACAAGGAACCACACTCGGCGCCGCGCTGTGAGGACGACGACGCCGGCCCTGGCGCCCGCCGCGGCGGCGGCGCTGGAGACGTGGCACGCGGCGGTCGCAGCCCGCGACCTGTCGGCTCTGCCGGAGATCCTGCACCCGGACGCGGTCTTCCGGTCGCCCGTGGCATACCGGCCCTACCGGAGCGCGGCCGCCGTCGAGCTCATCCTGCGGACCGTCATCACGGTCTTCGAGGACTTCACGTACCACCGCGAGTTTGTGGGAGACGACGGGCAGTCGGTCGTCCTCGAGTTCTCCGCGACCGTCGACGGAAAGTCCCTGACCGGTATCGACATGATCCGGTTCGACGAGGCGGGGCTCATCACGGAGCTCGAGGTCATGGTCCGTCCGCTGAACGGGCTCCAGGCCCTGGGCGCCCGGATGGCCCAGGCGCTCGCGGCAGCCCTGCCCCCCGACACCTCCTGACCCTTGCGTCTGCGTAACTGCCGGCCATAGGCGGCAGTTACGCAGACGCAGACGCCGGCGCAGGGGTCAGGCGCGCCGGATGTGCGTCGCGTCGCATCCACTTGTGCCCCCGGGCCACCTGACATCAGGCTTGGGGCGGCGTACACGACGGGAGGCCACATGAGCGGGGTGCTGTCCGGGCTTCGGATCATCGAGGGGTCGGCGTTCGTCGCCATGCCGCTCGGCGGGATGACCCTCGCGCAGATGGGGGCCGAGGTCATCCGCTTCGACCCCATCGGTGGTGGTCTCGACTACACCCGCTGGCCGGTCACCCTCGACGGCCAGCACAGCCTCTTCTGGGCCGGGTTCAACAAGGGGAAGCGGTCCATCGCCGTCGACTTCCGACGGCCGGAGGGGCGCGACCTGCTCACGCGCCTCATCACGGCGCCGGGCGACGACGCCGGGATCTTCATGACGAACTTCCCGGCCCGCGGCTGGCTGGCCTACGACCGGCTCAGACAGGCACGCGACGACCTCATCATGGTCAACCTCCAGGGCCGCCGTGACGGGACCTCTGAGGTCGACTACACGGTCAACCCGCAGACCGGGCTCCCCTTCGTCACCGGGCCCACGGACTTCCACCGGCCCGTCAACCACCTCCTGCCGGCATGGGACTGCATCGCCGGCCAGATGTCCGTCGTCGGGCTCCTCGCCGCCGAGCGCAAGCGCCGGCTCACGGGGGAGGGCAGCCTCGTCCAGCTCGCCCTCAAGGACGTCGCCCTCGCGATGCTCGGGAACCTCGGCAAGATCGCCGAGGTCATGGTCAACGACGCCGACCGGCCGAAGGACGGGAACTACCTCTACGGC
>JAJXUB010000074.1 GCA_021783215.1 Actinomycetes bacterium
GGCCTGCGCCTGTGCAGCGGCCCGCGCCGCGCGGTCCGCAGCGGCCTGGCGTGCGGCGGCCGCCGCACGTGCGGCCGCCGCTGCCCGAGCCGCCGCGGCGATTCGGGCCTGCCGGGCGGCTTCCTCGGCTGCGGCCTTCGCCTGGGCGGCGGCCAACAGCCCCGCCTGGCGGGCCTGCTCGAGCTGGACCGAGCTGTGCTGCAGCTGCGCGAGCTGCCGCGCCATGGAGAGCTGCTGGGCGTTGATCCGCGCCGCCTCGGCCTGCGCGGCGTTCATCGCGGCGATGGCAGCGTTCTTCGCCGCGGCAGCAGCCTGTGCGGCCACCTGGACCTGCTGGACGGCACGGTCGGCGGTGGCCTGGGCGGTCGAGGCGATGTTCGCCGCGCTCGTCGCCTCGGCGAGGGCGTCGCCGCGGACCCGGGTCATCGCGTCGAGCGCGGTGGCGCGATCGAGAAGCTCCTGGGGCCCGTTGCTCGTCATGAAGGCGTCGATCTCGCCGAGCGACCCACCCGTCTGGTAGGCGACGGCGGCGAACTGACGCAGCTGCGAACCCGCCGTGCTCGCCGTCCGGACGGCGCGGGCGGCGGCAGCCTTCGCCGACGCGGCCTTCGTCTGGCTCTGCGACAGGGCGTAGAGGGCGCCGTTGTATGCCTCTCCGGCGTTCGCCGCGTCGTCCTGTACCGCGTTCAGGTGCTGGGAGGCCGATAGGTACGCGCCGTCGAGGGCCGCGACCTGCGCGGCGCTGCTCTGGACGTTCGCCTTGGCCTGGTCGACCTGGGCCTGCGACGGGAAGACGGGGTTGGGGTCCGCGTAGGCGACACCCTGTCCGAGCATGGCGACGGCGCCCAGGCCACCGAGGACGACGCGCGCAAGGCGGGCGGTCCGTAGGGACTGTGTTGGCACGGAAGAACCTCCGGGGTCGGGGGAGCCAGCGCAAGCCAGACTAGAACCCACTTTTCACAGAATCCCCAGAAGTCACATAAATCCCGCGCGAAACAGGCCTTCACTCAGAATTACATCAATGTAGTTCTCCGAATACCATTGATGTTTTTCGGCAGGCCGCGGCAGAAGTTCGATGGTGTGTTCGACACAACATCACGACTCCATAACGATTGGACCGTCCATACCGGACGGGGCCGGCCAAGCCACGCCCCACGCCCGGGGGTATGCCGCATCGGCCGTCCACCTCCGGTGACCCGCCGCGCCGGACCCGCGGCCGCGGCATACGGGCCTGCCGCCTCGACGACCCGAGGGCAGGGGCAGGAACGGCACGGAGGACATGGGCAACCCGGCAGCTCGGGGGGCATGAGGAGACCCCCTCCACCAGCCGGGGTCTGGCAGCGAGCCGGCCCCGCACCGTGACGAGGGGCCCTGGATGACGGCGCTCACCGCGCCGGTCGCGGCGCTAGGGGGTGCTCGCCACGGCGGGTGCCTCGCGTCCCTGAGCGGGCACCCGCGGTGACGTTAGACCAGCCCGAAGGCCTCGAGCTCCTCGTCGGTCATCAGCCTCGACCGGGTGAGGAACCGCACGCCCTCCGGAGCCTCGACGGAGAAGCCGCTGCCGCGGCCTTTGACGACGTCGATGGTCAGGTGCGTGTGCTTCCAGTACTCGTACTGCGCCCGGCTCATCCAGAAGCCGACCGGGGCATCGACGCCTGGGACGTGCAGGTCCTGCAGGTGCACGTCGGCGTCCCCGGTCATGAACTCCCCGTCGGGGTAGCACATCGGGGCGCTGCCGTCGCAGCACCCGCCGGACTGGTGGAACATCAGCGGGCCGTGCCGCTCGGTGAGGCGGCGCAGGAGGTCCTGCGCCGCCTCACTGAGCTCGACCCGGGAGTACGTCGTGTCGGAAGACGTGGTGTCGTTCACGACGGCCGTCCCTTCGTGTCGAATCAGAAGAACCCGAGCGGGTCGGGCGCGTAGGAGACGAGGAGGTTCTTCGTCTGCTGATAGTGGTCGAGCATCATCTTGTGGTTCTCGCGGCCGATGCCGGACTGCTTGTAGCCGCCGAACGCCGCGTGCGCGGGGTACTGGTGGTAGCAGTTGGTCCAGACCCGGCCGGCCTGGATGCCACGGCCCATCCTGTACGCGCGGGCGCCGTCGCGGCTCCATACCCCCGCGCCCAGGCCGTAGAGCGTGTCGTTCGCGATCTCGAGGGCGTTCGCCTCGTCCGAGAAGCGGGTGACGGACAGGACCGGGCCGAAGATCTCCTCCTGGAAGATCCGCATCGAGTTCTTGCCCTCGAAGACGGTCGGCGTGACATAGAACCCGTCGGCGAGGTCGCCGTCGAGGATGTTGCGCTCGCCCCCGGTGAGGAGCTTCGCGCCCTCTTCCCTCCCGATCTGCAGGTAGGACAGGATCTTCTCGAGCTGGTCGTTGGAGGCCTGCGCACCGATCATCGTGTCGGTGTCGAGCGGGTTGCCCTGGGTGATCCGTTCGACCCGCGGGATGGCGTCGGCCATGAACCGGTCGTAGATCGAGTCCTGGACGAGCGCACGGGACGGGCAGGTGCAGACCTCGCCCTGGTTGAGGGCGAACATTGCGAAGCCCTCCTGCGCCTTGTCGTAGAACGTGTCGTTGGCCTGCGCGACGTCCTCGAAGAAGATGTTGGGCGACTTACCCCCGAGCTCGAGGGTGACGGGGATGATGTTCTGGCTGGCGTACTGCATGATCAGCCGGCCGGTCGTCGTCTCGCCGGTGAAGGCGATCTTGGCGATCCGGGGGCTGCTCGCGAGGGGCTTGCCCGCCTCGACGCCGAAGCCGTTGACGACGTTGAGCACGCCGGCGGGGAGCAGGTCGCCGATCAGCTCGACCACCTTGAGGATCGACCATGGGGTCTGCTCGGCCGGCTTGAGGACGACGGCGTTGCCCGCGGCGAGGGCCGGGGCGAGCTTCCACACGGCCATGAGGATGGGGAAGTTCCACGGGATGATCTGGCCGACGACGCCGAGCGGCTCGTGGAAGTGGTAGGCGACGGTGTCGCTGTCGATCTCGCTGCTCGTACCCTCCTGACCGCGCAGCACACCCGCGAAGTAGCGGAAGTGGTCGACGGCGAGGGGCAGGTCGGCCGCGAGACACTCGCGCACGGGCTTGCCGTTGTCCCACGTCTCGCAGATGGCGAGCATCTCGAGGTTGTCCTGCATACGGTCCGCGATGCGGTTGAGGATCAGGGACCGCTCGGCGACCGGGGTGCGGCCCCACGCGGGGGCGGCGGCGTGGGCGGCGTCCAGCGCGGCGTCGATGTCCTCGGCGGTGCCCCGCCCGACCTCACAGAAGGCCTTGCCGTTGACCGGCGAGACGTTCTCGAAGTACTCGCCCTTCTTCGGTTCGACCCAGCTACCCCCGATGAAGTGGCCGTAGCGGCTGAGGACCTCGATCGAGGAGTCCCCGGTTCCTGGGGCTGCGTAGACGGTCATGATCTTGTTCTCCCAACGACGGTGGTGGATGCCGTGGCCCCCGGGGCCGCACGACGGAACGTGTCGACGCTAGCTCCGGCAACGTTGCATCCACGTTGCGTCGGCGCCCGGGCCCCGTGAGGGTCACCAGACTCGCCGGGTCAGACCGGCGAGACCCCTAGCTCTCGGTCCAGCCGTGACAGCTGCGCCACGACGAGCGGGCGCAGGGGTGATGCGGTCGGCAGGGCGACGAGCTGACGGCGCCACATCCCATAGTCGTCGGAGCCCCAGGACGATCGGGTCCACGTCGCCATCAGGTCGGCACGGCCGCTGGCGACGACGGCCCCGCGGATCGCGGCGATGAGACGTTCGCGCAGGTGCACGACGCCCGGAGCCGACGATCCCGGCAGCGCCGGACCCCGGTACGCGCGTAGGCCGTCGGCAACGGCCCCAGCGGCGGCAGCCGCCTCGACGGCGGACCAGTCCCCGCTGACGTCGCAGACGATCCGATAGGGGCGGGACCCCAGGAGGTCGTCTCCTAGGAGGTTGCGAAGCCGGTTGACCTCGGCACGCAGGGTCGACCGCGTGCGGTCGTCCTCGTAGATGAGACCGGCCAGCTCGTCTCCGCTGAGTCCCTGAGGGGCGGCGGCGAGCAGGAGCAGGATCTCGCTGTGTCTGCGGCTGAGCGCGATGGTCCGCCCGCGCCCCCGGCCGTCGTTGATCGTGAGCAGGGCCTCGTCGCGGCCGAGAACCTCGAGGCGGCAGCCGAGCCCCCCGCGACGGACGGAGGCGGGGGGCTGCGCGAATCGCCCGATGCCCGAGAGGGCCAGCTCCGCCTCGGCCATGCGTGCGGCGGCGCGGACCATCGCCATGGTCTGCGGGACGACGATCTCCTCCCCCCCGGTGATGTCGAGAACCCCGAGGATGGCCTGGGTCTGCGGGTCGTGGATCGGCGTCGCCGCACAGCTCCAGTTCCGCACCGACCGTCGGAAGTGCTCGCTGCCGACGACGCTGACCGCGCGGTCGAGCGTCAGCGCCGTTCCCGGGGCGTTGGTGCCGGCGAAGCGCTCGTCCCAGTTGCTGCCTTCGACGAAGCCGATCGTCTCGGCGCGCCGCAGCGTCGCCGGGGTGCCACACACCCACAGGAGCTGACCCTCGGCGTCGGCGACGGCCATGACGACGCCGCATTCGCGGGCCGCCTGTCCCAGCACGTCGTCCAAGAGCGGGAAGACCTTGGCGAGGGGGTGCGCCTGTCGATGGTCACGCAGATCGTCGGCGCCGAGCGTGATGGGTGCCTCCGTCGAGTCCACCTGGACACCGGCCGCAGCCGAGCGCACCCACGACTCCGCGACGTCGGCGCGCGCGACGCGGCCCGGCGACCGCAGACGGGACCTCCGTGGCCGGCTCATGCGGGTAAGTGTGCGCCAGAAGTCCCCATGTGGCCACCGTCCGAGGATCTGAGCCCTGCGACGCAGACACCTCACATCGGCGACGCTGGAGGATGACCGACGAGTAGGCAACGGTGTGGCGGCTGCGCCGTCATACGCCGGGTTCGACGTCGCTCTCGTGTTCTAGGGCTACGCCCTCGGGGGCCGGAGACCCACCCTGCGCCCTCACGACCCTCCGGCGCACGGCCGCGTCCACCTGGCTCGGCGCCGGCGCGGACCCGGACGGGCGCCCAGCGGATCCTGGGGCACGCCTCGGCCGCAGCGACGAGGCGCCTCTACGGTCACCGCCTCGACAAGACCCTGTGCGAAGCGGCCGACCGGAGCGGGGGCGCCGCGGGGGTATGCGCCCGAACCACCCCATGCAGGGGCCCTCGAGATCGAGTCCGAGGGCATGACCTGCGCCGTCACAATGGAGCCGCCTGTCGGAATCGAACCGACGACCTATTCATTACGAGTGAATCGCTCTGGCCGACTGAGCTAAGGCGGCATACGCCCCGAGGGCGCGGTCACCGAGTATACGGACAGGCGCGCACATCACCGAAACCCACCCCGGCGGACCGAGCGCACCGGCCATCGCGCCGGACACCCCGGGTCAGCGAGCCTCGGGATCGGGCTGGTGGATGCCGAACGTGTTCCCCTCCGTGTCGAGGTAGTAACCCTGCCACGCCATCCCGGTCAGGGCCGTCTTCGGCAGGGCGACGCTCCCGCCAGCGGAGAGGATCAGCTGGTGCGTCGCGTCGTAGTCGTCGACGAGCATGGTGACGACCCACGCGTTGGCGCCCTGCTCGGGCAACGGCGCGGACGTCGCCCGCTGCAGCAGGCCGCCGTTGATGCCCGGCTTGCCCTCCTCGCCGGTGACAACACCCCAGTAGGTGCCGCCCCCGCTCGCGGTGCTCCAGTCCTGGAACGACCACCCGAACACCGCGCCGTAGAAGCCCTTGGCCCGCTCGACGTCGTCGGCCTGGATCTCGAAGTGAATGGGGCGCCCCATGACGCTCACTCCCTCTTCGCTAGCAGTGCAGGTCCGCCGTCGGTGGCGTCCCCTTGGTGTAGTAGGCGTCGACCGCGTTGTCCACGCAGCTGTTCGAGCGCATATAGGCAGTATGCCCGTCGCCGGCGTACGTGATGAGGGTGTTGTTGGCGAGCTCCTTGTGGAGGAGCACGGACCACGCGTACGGCGTCGCGGGGTCCCGCGTCGTCCCGATGACGACGATGAGGCCGGAACCCGCGGCGGTGATCTTGTGGGGCGGGTTCGTCGCCTTGACGGGCCAGTAGACGCACGGCAGCGAGCTCCACATGAGGTACTTCCCCCACGTCGGCGCGACCTTCTCGGCCTCGGTCGCCTGGCGTTCGTGGTCGGCAAGGCTCGCGGTGTCGGGGCGGTCGAGACAGTTGACCGCGTAGATGACCTGCATGATGTTGTCCGTGTACGTCCCGCCGGCCTTGCGGTCGGCATACGCGTCGGCCATGTCCATGAGCTTGGATCCGTCGTGGTTGTCGACGACCGCGGTGAGTGCGTCGTCGAGCTGAGCCCACAGCCCCTGGTCGTACATGGCATAGCCGACCCCCATCGACGCCCACCCTTCCGTCAGGAGTGGAACCGAGGGGTCGCCGGTCTTGGTCAGCGGAGCCTGGTCCAGCTGGGCGAGGAGGTCGCGCAGGCCCTGCATGACCTCCTCGACCGTCGTGCCGAGCGGGCACGCACCCGACTCGACACACGACGCCGCCCAGGCGCGTGTCGCGAGCTCGAACCCCGCGGCCTGCCCCAGGTTGAGCTGCTCGTTGGTCAGCTCGGGTGGGACGACGCCGTCGAGGACGAACCGGCCGACGAGCGTGGGGAACAGGCCGGCGTACGTCGCCCCGAGGAAGGTCCCATAGGACTTCCCGAGGTAGTTGAGCTTCGGCTCGCCGAGCGTGGCCCGGAGGATGTCCATGTCCCTGGCGGCATCGACGGTGGACACGTGCGCCAGGAGCGCTCCGGCGTTCCGGCCGCATGCCTGCGCGAAGGCCTCGTCGGCGGTGGCGAGCCGCTGCTCCTCGGCCGGCGAGCTGGGCGTCGGATCCAGGGCGAGGAAGCCGTCCAGCTGTCTGCCGGAGTAGCACGTGATCGGGCTGGAGTGGCCGACGCCGCGGGGGTCGAGCCCGATGAGGTCGTAGCTACGACGCACCGCAGGGTCGAGGACCTGGTCGGGCGCTTCGGCGACGTAGTCGACGGCCGAGCCGCCCGGGCCGCCCGGGTTGAAGAGCAGCGCGCCCTTGCGGCTACCCGTCGCCGGGGCCTTGAGGACAGCCAGCCGCACGGTCGCACCGGACGGGTCGGCGTAGTCGACCGGCACGGTCAGCCATGCGCACTGGTCGCCGCTGTAGCAGTCCTTCCACGCGAGGGACTGCTTGTAGAAGGAGTCGAGTCCCGTCGTCCCGGGCGGGGGTGTCTGGGGCGTCACCGTCGTCGGCGTGCCCGACGGGATGCCCGGCAGCGCGGCGGTGCATGCGGCGACTCCGAGGACCGCGGCGGCGGCGACCGCGGCGGCGGCGCGGAGATGACGGCTCACGACGACGACGCTAACCGATGACGCTCACCGGGGCAGGCGCAGGTCGAGGGCCATCGCCTCGAGGGCGAGCAGCGGTGCGACGTTCGCGTCGATCCGCTCGCGGGCAACCCCGATCGTCTCCATGCAGCCGAGGAGCTGTTCCGAGGTCATGATGGCCGCCAGGTGGTCGACCGCCGCGACATGGTCCTCGTTGACGAGCGGTCGTCCGGAGCCCGTATGCCGGACGAGCGCGTCCCGGTACATGGACGTGAGGTCGGTGAGCGCCCGGTCGATGACGTCGCGCCCCACCCGGGTCGCTCGGGTCCGCTGTTCCTTCTCGAGGGCGTTGAGCTGGGCCCGGACGTGGGGCGGCTGGGTGCGCGCGCCGGGGTCGGCGCCGAGGGTCTCCAAGAGGCGCTGCGTCTCGGCCCGGTTCCGGTCGTCGAGGGAGCGCTCCTTCTCCTCGTCGGCGATCTTGACGAGGTCGGCAGCGGCATCGACCGCGTCCCCGACGCCGTGGATCGACGTCGCGAGCCGGAGAGTGTCGCGCCGTCGGATGCGGGCCCCTTCGTCGGTCGCCAGCCGCCTGGCGAACCCCACGTGGCTCTGCGCCGCCCGGGCCGCGTTGATCGCCACGGACGGGTCGACGCCGTCGCGCCGGACGAGGAGCTCGGCGACCGCCTCGGGCGGGGGCGTCCGCAGCCGCACGTGTCGCGCCCGGCTGCGGATCGTCACGAGGACGTCCTCCAGCGACGGCGCACACAGCATCCACACGGTGCGTGACGTCGGTTCTTCGACCGCCTTGAGGAGAGCGTTGCCCGAGTGGTCGTTGAGCCGGTCCGCGTCCTCGATGATGATGACCCGCCAGCGCCCGACGGAGGGGCGGCGAGCGGCGAGCTCGACGAGGCTGCGGGTCTGCTTGACGTTGATGAACAGGCCCTCGGTCGAGACGAGGTCGACGTCGGCGTGGGTCCCGTCGTACGCCGTCCGACACTCATGACAGTCGCCGCACCCTCCGTCGGGGCACTCGAGCGCCGCGGCAAAGGCCCGCGCGACGATGGACCGGCCCGAGCCGGGAGGGCCGGTGAAGAGCCACGTCTGGGTCAGCGCCGCCGGGTCCGTGACGGCACGCTGGAGGACGGCAAGGGCCGGCTCCTGGCCGACGACGTCCCGCCACACGCTCACGGGAGCAGCCCCATCCCGACGAGCCGGGCGACGACGACGTCGTGGATCGCCGCGGGCTCCATCGTCCCGTCGACGACGAGGTAGCGATCGGGGGCGCCCTCGGCAAGCATCCGGAAGTGGCGCCGCACCGCGTCGTGGAACGCGTCCGACTCCGACTCGAGCCGGTCATGGACGCTGCCGCGCCGACGCCGCCCCTCCGTCGGGCTCACGTCGACGATGACCGTGAGGTCGGGGACGAGGCCGTCGACGGCCCACATGAGGATGTCCCGGACCTGTTCGACCCCGAGCTCGCGGCCGGCACCCTGGTAGGCCACGGACGAGTCGGTGTAACGGTCCGTGATGACGACGTCCCCGCGGGCCAGCGCGGGGCGCACGACCTCGGCGACGTGCTGCGCCTTGTCAGCGGCGAAGAGCAGCGCCTCCGCGCGGGCGGACATCGAGTCCCCGTGGAGGAGCAGCCGACGGATCCTCGCGCCGAGCTCGGTGCCTCCGGGCTGACGGCTGCTCACGACATTCCGGCCGCGGGCGGCATACGTCGCGGCGAGAAGGCGCGCCTGGGTGGACTTTCCGGCCCCGTCACCCCCCTCGAGGGCGATGAAGCGTGCAGGTCCGGTCACAGGACGTGAGCCTAGGCCAGGACGCCGACGTCACCGGCCGTCCCCGGGCTCGCGGGGCGTGCGCGGACGACGATGTGAGGCGCCTCCGACCGCCGAGCCAGCGTGCCTGCGCGCGCCCGGTTATCTTGGCTCGTATGCCGCACCCCGAGTTCGCCGACACCACCCGACGCCACCTCGACCGCCTCGCGGTGGAGAAGCAGGCGGCCGACCGCGTGCCTGGCCTCGTCGCAGGAGTGGCGCGGGACGGCGTCCTCGCCTGGTCCCGGGGAGTCGGTTCCGCGAACCTCGAGACCCCGGGCGCCCCACCCGATCCCGAGACCCAGTTCGACATCGCGAGCAACACCAAGACCTTCGTCGCCGTCGCTGTCATGGCGCTGCGCGACGAGTCTCGGCTGACCCTCGACGACACCGTCGACCTGCATGTCCCGGAGTCGGCACATCACGGCATCACGATCCGGGAGATGCTCGCCCACGTGACGGGTATGCAGCGTGAGCCCGTCGGCGATGTCTGGGACACCTTGGAGTTCCCCGACCGGACGCAGCTCGTCGACGGGTGGAACGCCGCCCAGCGGATCCTCAAGCCGCACACGGTGCACCACTACAGCAACCTGTGCTTCGCGATGCTCGCCGAGATCGTCGCTCGGCTGGACGGCGTCGACTCGTGGTTCGACGCCGTCCAACGGCGCATCCTCGACCCGCTCGAGATGCGCCGGACCTCTCTCGGGCGGTCGGGGCCCAACC
>JAJXUB010000075.1 GCA_021783215.1 Actinomycetes bacterium
CGAGGACGTCCTCGCGACCCTCAGCCGTCTCGTCCACGACCTCGGGCTCACCGTCGTCGTCGCCGAGCACCGCATCGAGCGCGTCATCCACGCCGCCGACACGATCATCCACGTCGCCCCCGACGGGCACGTGAGCTCCGGAGACCCGGCGGAGCTCATGCGGACCTCCGACGTCGCACCGCCGGTCGTCGAGCTCGGACGGTTCGCCGGATGGTCACCACTGCCGCTGTCGATCCGGGACGCACGACGCGCCGCCGGCCCCCTCCGGGCCGCCCTCGGCGCGGTCCCGGGCCCGAGCCGGCCGACGACGTCGTCCCGCGGCCCGGCTCGCGTCCACATCCGCTCGGTCGACGTCACGTACGGCGACCTCGTCGCCGTCGACCATCTCTCCCTCGACCTGAACGACGGCGAGGTCGTCGCGCTCATGGGGCGCAACGGGTCGGGGAAGTCGAGCCTCCTGTGGGCGATCCAGGGCACGGGACACCGCGCCGGTGGGGCCGTGTCCGTCGACGGGACCGACCCGGCGACCCTTGCGCCACGGCAGCGCCGGGGTCTCGTCGGGCTGGTGCCCCAGACGGCCTCCGACCTTCTCTACCTCGACACCGTCGAGGCCGAGTGCACCCAGGCGGACCGGGACGCGGACGCGGGCCCTGGGACCTGTGCCGCCCTGCTCGACCGGCTGGCCCCGGGCATACGCCGGGGTGGGCACCCTCGGGACCTGTCCGAGGGGCAGCGGCTCGCACTCGTCCTCGCCATCCAGCTGACCGCCGACCCCCCGGTCCTCCTCCTCGACGAGCCGACCCGGGGGCTCGACTACACCGCGAAGGCCGCCCTCCGAGACACCCTCCGCGCCCTGGCGGGCCGGGGGCGCGTCGTCGTCACGTCGACACATGACGTCGAGTTCGTCGCGTCCGTCGCCGACCGGGTCGTCGTGCTCGCCGACGGGGAGGTCGTGGCCGACGGTCCGGTCCACGACGTGCTCCTCGCCTCCCCCGCCTTCGCGCCCCAGGTCGCCAAGGTGCTTGCCCCGCAACCGGTCCTGACGCTCGAGGAGCTGCGGGCCCGTATGCCGGAGGGGACGTCGTGACGGCCGTCGCCCTGCGTGCACGCACCGGCCTGGCCGTCGCCCTCATCTCCGTCGCCGGCCTGCTCGCGTTCTTCTGGCCGTTCCTCATGGGGCGGCACTCCGTGCTCGACCCGACGAGCGCACCCCTCGTCCTCGCCCTGCTCCTGCCCGCGCTCCTCGCCGACGTCCTCGTCGAGATCGCCAGCGGCGGGCTCGACGTCAAGGCCGTCGCCATGCTCGGGGTCCTCGCCGCCGTGGGTGCGGCGCTGCGACCGCTCGGCGCCGGGACCGCCGGCCTGGAGACCGTCTTCTTCCTCCTCGTGCTCGGCGGCCGCGCCTTCGGCCCCGGTTTCGGGTTCGTCCTCGGCGCGACGACCCTCTTCGGGTCGGCGCTGCTGACCGGTGGGGTCGGACCGTGGCTGCCGTTCCAGATGATCGGCGCCGCATGGGTCGGGCTCGGCGCCGGGCTCCTTCCCCGGAGCGTCCGGGGCCGTGCCGAGCTCGTGCTGCTCGCGGCCTACGGCGCGCTCGCCGGCCTCCTCTACGGGTGGCTGCTCAACCTTTCCTTCTGGCCGTTCGCGACCGGGGTGGGCGGCGGGCTCTCCTTCGCGCCCGGCGGGCCCGTCCTGGCGAACCTCCACCGCTTCGTCCTCTACTCGGTGACGACGTCGCTCGGCTGGGACCTCGGGCGGGCGCTGACCGATGTCGTCCTCATCGCGGTGACCGGGCGAGCCGTGCTCGGCGCCCTGCGGCGCGCCGGCCGGCGCGCGGCGTTCGGCGCCCCAGCCGCCTGACCCCTGGCACAATCGGCGACGTGAGCGAGCTGGAGCTCGGCAGCCGGAGCTCGTGGCTGAGCCGCGAGGACCTCGACGCCGCCCGCGACCGGATGCCGGTGCTCTACGTCCACGCCATCCCCGTCCGCGTCGACCACGCCGGCGCCGTGACGTCCGTCGGGCTGCTTCTGCGGGCCGGCGACCACGGGACGATCGCTCGTGAGCTCATCGCCGGGCGCGTCTTCCACGGCGAGCGGATCCGCGACGCGGTCCTCCGTCACATCGAGAAGGACCTCGGCCCGATGGCTCTGCCCCTGGTCCCCGTCTCACCGACACCCTTCACGGTGGCCGAGTTCTTCCCGACGCCCGGGGTGACGGCCTACCACGACCCGCGCCAGCATGCCGTGTCGCTCGCCTACATCGTTCCGGTCAGCGGTGACTGTTCGCCCCAGGCCGATGCGCTGGACCTCGCGTGGGTCACGCCCGAGGAGACGTCCGACCCCGCCCTCCTCGCCGACATGGCGCCGGGGCATGGGGCGCTCCTGCGGCACGCCCTCGTCCACCTGGGCTTCGACGTCTGAGCGAGAGGGACGACCCGGCTCAGTCAGTGGGTGAGCTCGTCCTTCGCTGGATGCTGCGCGCCTCCCGCTCGGCGGCCTCCTCGGGGGTCGGCGCCGTGCCACCCAGGCGCGCCGGGAGGAACTTCAGGTCCTCGCCGGTCAGGGCGGGGTAGCGGGCCTGAAGCTTGTCGAGCTGGGCCTTCATGACCTCGCGCAGCCTCTGCGTCGCCGCGTCGACGTCCTCGTCGGCGGCGACGGTCAACGGCTTCCCGACGGTGATGAGGATGGGGGTGTTCGTCCGCCCCAGCCGTTTCGGTATGCCCTTCGTCCAGACCCGCTGCGACCCCCAGATCGTCGTCGGCAGGATCACGACGCCGGCCTGCTGCGCCATCCGGACGGCTCCGGACTTCAGCTGCTTCAGCTCGAGCGACAGCGAGATCGTCGCCTCCGGGAAGACGCCGACGACCTCCCCGGCGCGCAGTGCGTCGACGGCGGCGTCGAACGCGGCCGCCCCGGCGCTCCGGTCGACGGGTATGTGGTGCATCCCACGCATGAGCGGACCAGCGACGGGGTGCCGGAACACCGACTCCTTGGCCATGAACCGGACGAGCCGGTGCGACGGGAGGGCGGCGTACCCGGCATACGTGAAGTCCATGTAGCCCACGTGGTTGATCGCCATGACGGCGCCACCGGACCTCGGGACGTTCCTCGCCCCGCTGATGTCGAAGCGGAGCCCCTGCGCGAAGAAGAGGAACCGTGCGAAGGCGAGGACGGGCGGGTAGACGAGATCCACCCGACGAACCCTACGCCGCCGTAGGTTCGGTCAGCGAAACCGGTTGGGAGGCATCCTGCGGCGTCTGAGAAACTGGCCGGCATGACGACACCCGCCACGCCCCCCTCTGCCATCCCCGAGCGCCCGTCGCTCGACGGGCTCGAGGAGAAGTGGGGGCAGGTATGGCGGGACGAGCGCGCGTATGCGTTCGACCGGGCCGCCGCCCGCGCCGCCGGCCGGAGCCGCGTCTTCTCCATCGACACGCCGCCACCGACGGCCTCGGGGAGCCTGCACATGGGACATGTGTTCTCCTACACGCACACCGACTGCATGGCCCGGTACAAGCGGATGCGCGGCTTCCACGTCTTCTACCCGATCGGCTGGGACGACAACGGCCTTCCGACGGAGAAGCGGGTGCAGAACTACTACGGCGTGCGGGGCGACGCGACCCTGCCGTACGACGCGGGGTTGCAGCCGCCGCACCGCGGGACGACCGCCTCGATGAAGGCGGCGGACGAGCTGCCCGTCAGCCGCCGCAACTTCATCGAGCTGTGCGACGAGCTGACGGTCACCGACGAGGAGGCGTTCGAGTCCCTGTTTCGCAGGATGGGTTTCAGCCTCGACTGGTCGATCTCCTACCGGACGGTCGATGACCACTCCCGCGCGACGGCCCAGCAGGCGTTCCTGCGCAACCTCGAGCGCGGGGAGGCATACCAGGCGGAGGCGCCCGGGCTGTGGGACGTGACCTTCCAGACCGCCGTCGCCCAGGCCGAGCTGGAGGCTCGTGACTACCCCGGGCACTACCACCGGGTCGCCTTCCACAAGCCGGACGGCTCCCCCGTCTACATCGAGACGACGCGCCCAGAGCTCATCCCCGCGGTCGTCGCGCTCATCGCCCACCCGGACGACGAACGGTATGCCGCACTCTTCGGGACGACCGTCACTGCGCCACTGTTCGGGGTCGAGATCCCGGTCCTCGCGCATCCGGCTGCGGAGATGGACAAGGGCGCCGGCATCGCCATGTGCTGTACGTTCGGCGACCTCACCGACGTCCTGTGGTGGCGCGAGCTCCGCCTGCCGACCCGGTCGGTCATCACGCGGACCGGCCGGATCCAGCACGAGACGCCCGAGTGGATCACCGGGGCGGGCGCGGCGCTCTTCGCCGAACGGGTCGCCGGCAGGACGGCATACGGCGCACGGACGGCGATCGTCGAGGCCCTGCGGGAGTCCGGTGACCTCGACGGTGAGCCGACGCCGACCCAGCGCAAGGCGAACTTCTACGAGCGGGGCGAGAAGCCGCTCGAGATCGTCACGAGCCGCCAGTGGTACATCCGCAACGGCGGCCGCGACGCCGCTCTCAACGAGCGGCTCATCGGGCAGGGCGACGCGGTCGAGTTCCACCCCGCCTTCATGCGAGCCCGGTATGCCAACTGGGTCGCCGGCCTGAACGGTGACTGGCTCGTCAGCCGCCAGCGCTTCTTCGGCGTGCCGATCCCCGTGTGGTACCCCCTCGACGAGGAGGGGGACCCCTTGTGGGACAAGGTGATCCGCCCGACGGAGGCGTCCCTGCCCGTCGACCCCGCCGCGCAGGCCCCTCCGGGGTACGACGAGGCGCAGCGGGGCAGGCCCGGCGGCTTCGTCGGCGACCCGGACGTCCTCGACACGTGGGCGACGTCCTCGCTGTCGCCGCAGATCGCCTCGGACTGGCGCGGTCACACCATGGGCCGGGAGACCGACTTCGACGTCGTCTTCCCCATGGACGTCCGGCCGCAGGCGCACGACATCATCCGCACGTGGCTCTTCGCGACCATCGTCCGCTCGTACTACGAGCACGGCTCCGTGCCGTGGCACAACGCGGCGATCAGCGGGTGGATCCTCGACCCCGAGCGCAAGAAGATGAGCAAGTCCAAGGGGAACGTCGTGACGCCCGAGGACGTCGTCAAGGAGCACAGCAGCGACGCCGTCCGCTACTGGGCGGCGAGCATGCGGCTCGGGACGGACGCGGCCTACGACGTCGGCCAGATGAAGGTCGGTCGGCGTCTGGCCATCAAGGTCCTCAACGCGAGCAAGTTCGCCCTGTCGTTCGGGTCCGTCTCCGGCGACCTCACCGACGCCGTCACCGACGAGCTCGACCGCTCGATGCTCGCCGGCCTGCGCGACGTCGTCGCGAAGGCGACGGCCGGGTTCGAAGGGTGGGACTACACGCGCAGCCTGGAGGTCACGGAGACGTTCTTCTGGAGCTTCTGCGACGACTACCTCGAGCTCGTCAAGGACCGGGCGTACGGCTCACGCGGGGAGGCGGGGGCGGCGAGCGCCCGAGCCGCGCTCCGGATCGCGCTCGACGCCCTCCTGCGCCTGCTCGCGCCGTTCCTCCCCTACGTCACCGAGGAGGTGTGGTCCTGGTTCCATGACGGCTCGGTCCACGTCGCCGCGTGGCCGACCCCCGCGGAGCTGAGTACAGGCGGAGATGTCGCCGTCCTGCCCGCCGTCGGCGCGGCCCTCTCGGGGGTGCGCAAGGCCAAGTCCGACGCCAGGCTCGGCATGCGCGCGGAGGTCACGGCGCTGACCCTCCTCGCGCCGGCTGCAGACGCCGCCCGGATCGCCGCGGCCGAGTCCGACCTGCGCGCCGCCGGCCGGATCACCGGGACGATCGCCTCGGCCGACGGCGACGCCATCGAGGTCCGCGACGCGCAGCTCCTCCCTGTGGAGAAGGTCAAGCCGCAGCCGCAGCCGCTGCCGGGGTCATAGCGCGCGGATCACCAGGTCGCAGCAGGACTGCCGGCTCAGGCCGGCGCTGGGTCCATTCCCGAGGCGTAGTCCGCCGCCCGCTCCCGGCGCTCCCCCGTTGGCTGGACGACCATCCACGGCATGTCCCATCCGGCGAGCCGGACGTGCCGCTCGACGAACTCGTCGCGACGCAGCACCCGGACGACGCCCATCGCCGGGTCGTAGACGTCGAGGATCCGGTCGCCGGCGCCCGGCAGGACGAGCACGACATGCCGCGGCAGCTGGTCGTCCCCGACGTAGAGCAGGGCGGGCTCCCCGTCGGTAACCACGGCGACAACCCGGTCGTACGCCGTGACCAGGGCGTCGTGACCGCCGAGCCTGAGCAGGGCGATGGCATACCGGGTCCCCTCGGTCGCCGCGCCGTTCTCCAGCTCGTGCCGGGCGCCCCATGGCGGGGTCCCGAGGACGTGCGGCCACGGGGCGTTGAGCCGTCCCCCGCTCCACCGCAGGCGGTTCGTCCGCCGCATGACCAACCGCTCGTAGGCCGCGAACCGCTCCTGCTGCGTCGCGCCCGGCGGCGTCCCCGGAAGGCGGGGCTGGCCCGTCTGGACCCACGCCGCGAAGACCGGGTCGACGAGCATCCGGGCGACGGTGAGGCAGGCCGAGCCGCACGACACCGGCGACTGCTGCAGCGGGCCGGTGGCGCCGACCGACAGGCGATAGCGGGAGGCCATGGGTCACATCATGGCGCGGCGCTCAGGCGGAACGCTTGCGTGGGCTCCGCTTCGGGGGTTCGGCCGCGTGCCGGACGATTGTCGGCAGGACGTTCTGGCGGACGACGTCCTCCGTCACGACGACCTTGGCGATGTCGTCCTCGCTGGGCACGTCGAACATGACGGGCAGGAGGACCTCCTCCATGATGGCCCGTAGCCCGCGGGCACCCGTGCCCCGGTTGAGCGCCTGCTCGGCGACGGCGTCGACGGCCCCCTCGCTGAACTCGAGCTCGACACCGTCGATGGCGAACATCTTCTGGTACTGCTTGACGAGCGCGTTCCGCGGCTCGGTGAGGATCTCGACGAGGGCCTCCCGGTCGAGCGGGCTCACCGTCGTGATGACGGGCAACCGGCCGATGAACTCGGGGATGAGCCCGAACTTCATGAGGTCCTCGGGCATGACGTCGTGGATCGAGTCGGCGAGGTCCTTCGGGTTGTGCAGCTCGGAGCCGAAGCCGAGGCCCTTCTTCCCGTTGCGCGACTCGATGAGCTTCTCGAGCCCGGCGAAGGCTCCGCCGACGATGAAGAGGACGTTCGTCGTGTCGATCTGGATGAACTCCTGGTGGGGGTGCTTGCGGCCACCCTGCGGCGGGACGGATGCCGTCGTCCCCTCGAGGATCTTCAGCAGCGCCTGCTGGACGCCCTCGCCGGAGACGTCTCGGGTGATCGACGGGTTCTCCGACTTGCGGGCGATCTTGTCGACCTCGTCGATGTAGATGATCCCCGTCTCGGCCTTCTTGACGTCGTAGTCGGCGGCCTGGATGAGCTTGAGAAGGATGTTCTCGACATCCTCGCCGACGTAGCCGGCCTCCGTCAGCGCCGTCGCGTCGGCGATGGCGAACGGGACGTTGAGCATCTTCGCGAGGGTCTGGGCGAGGTAGGTCTTGCCGCACCCCGTCGGGCCGATGAGGAGGATGTTCGACTTGGCGATGTCGACGTGGTCGGGGTCGCGCTGGCCGAGCTGCTCCCCGGCCTGGATGCGCTTGTAGTGGTTGTAGACCGCGACGGACAGGGACCGCTTGGCGACGTCCTGGCCGATGACGTACTGCTCGAGGAAGGCGAAGATCTCCTTCGGCTTAGGCAGCTCGTCGAGCTCGAGGTCAGAGGACTCGGCGAGCTCCTCCTCGATGATCTCGTTGCACAGGTCGATGCACTCGTCGCAGATGTAAACGCCCGGGCCGGCGATGAGCTTCTTCACCTGCTTCTGGCTCTTGCCGCAGAAGGAACACTTGAGGAGGTCGCCGCCATCGCCGAGACGTGCCACGCGCCTGTCCTCCTGGAGCTCACCGGACGGGACGCTCTGCCCCGCCGCTCACCGACGGTACCGGGGCCCTCGGCCCCTTCTCCTCATTGAATCCCCGGTGTCGCCGGCGCGTCGCGTTTGTCCGCTCTCAGCGCAACGGCGTGTCCCGTGCCGCGCCCCCGCCTACGCCCCCGGGAGTCGCGTATGCCGCCCGCCGGGGTCGTCTTGCGGGCGGCATACGGGGCATACGGGGCGCTTCGGGCAGGCTCAGGCCTCCTGGGACGCCTTCCGGGAGAGGAGGACCTCGTCGATGAGGCCGTACTCCTTGGCCTGGTCGGCGGAGAGGATCTTGTCGCGCTCGATATCCTGGCGGACCTGCTCGACGGGACGGCCCGCGTGCTTGGCGATCGTCTCCTCGAGCCACGTCCGCATCCGGAAGATCTCGTTGGCCTGGATCTCGACGTCGGAGGCCTGGCCGCCGCCGCCCTCCACCGCCGGCTGGTGGATGAGGATCCGGCTGTTCGGCAGGGCGAACCGCTTGCCGGGGGCGCCGGCCCCGAGGAGGACCGCCGCCGCCGACGCGGCCTGGCCGATGACGAAGGTCTGCACGTCCGGACGGATGTACTGCATCGTGTCGTAGATCGCCGTCATCGCCGTGAACGAGCCGCCGGGGCTGTTGATGTACATGAGGATGTCCCGGTCCGGGTCCTGGCTCTCGAGGACGATGAGCTGGGCCATGACGTCGTCGGCGGACGCGTCGTCGACCTGGACGCCGAGGAAGATGATCCGGTCCTCGAAGAGCTTCGTGTAGGGGTCCTGGCGCTTCATCCCGTAGGACGTGCGCTCCTCGAACTGGGGCAGGATGTAGCGGCCCGTCGGGGTCAGCGGGGACGGGAGCGCGAGGCGGCCGGGCGTCGTGGGGTTCATGGGTTGGGTTGCTTCTCTCTCGTGCGCGGACGGGCCGTCACTCGGCGACGACGGGGTTGTCGGAGGCGTGGCCGGCGTCGCCCGCCTTCGTGATGACATGGTCGACGAAGCCGTAGCTGAGGGCCTCCTGCGCGGTGAACCAGCGGTCGCGGTCGGAGTCCTTCTCGATCTGTTCGACGCTCTGGCCGGTGTGCTCGGCGATGAGCTCGGCCATCTGCTTCTTCATGGCGAGCAGCAGCTCGGCCTGGATCTTGACGTCGGTCGCCGTCCCGCCGATGCCGCCGAGGGGCTGGTGCATGAGGATGCGCGCGTGCGGCGTCGCATACCGCTTGCCCTTCGTCCCCGCGGAGAGGAGGAACTGGCCCATCGAGGCGGCCATGCCCATGGCGACCGTCGCCACGTCGCACGGGACCCACTTCATCGTGTCGTAGATCGCCATGCCGGCCGTGACCGAGCCTCCCGGGGAGTTGATGTAGAGCCAGATGTCCTTGCCCGGGTCCTCGGCGGCAAGCAGGAGCATCTGGGCGCAGATCGCGTTGGCGTTGACGTCGTTGACGTCCGAGCCGAGGAAGATGATCCGCTCCTTCAGGAGCCGGCTGTAGATGTTGTCGTCGAGGCCGGACGGTGCCTTGTCGGCGGCGACGATGGGCTGCTGGGTCACGGGATCTCCTAGACGTCGATGCTTCCGAACGACCCTAACGTCCGGGACGGTTCGATCCATCCCGGCCCGAAGCCTGTTCGCCGTCAGCGCAAGGAGGTGCCCATACGGTCGCGGGCGCCTCGCGCCGCGACCGGGCTCACTCCTGCGTGTCCGCCGGCGCCTCGTCGCCCGCCTCGTCGCCCGCCTCGTCGGCCTCGCGCGCCTCGCCGTCGCCGTCGCCGTCGCCGTCCGTCGCGCCGGGGGCGGACGCGGACAGGTCGACGACGTTGCCGGAGGCGTCGGTG
>JAJXUB010000009.1 GCA_021783215.1 Actinomycetes bacterium
AGGCATCGGCGACGAGCTGTGCGCGGCTGCCGAGGAGCACGCGGAGACCCAGCGCTACGTGCCGCAGGGGCCGTTCCGCGTCTACCTCACGACCGCCGAGGATCTCGAGACCGGCGTCTTCCGGGTACGCCCGGCGAAGGCGAAGGGCGGGCCTGCCGTGGCACCCGCGTACGACGGCGCCGGCGGGGCCGACGACGGTGGCGAGCGAAGGTCGCCGCCCGTCGCGGTCCCCGAGCCCGTCGAGATGGACGCCCTTCCGGTGCTTCCGGCCGCTCCTGGGGGTGTCCGCCGCGTCGGCGGACCGGCGCTCGTCGACGGCGACGAGCTCCCGGACCGCTTCGACCGTCCTGCGGCGCCGCCGACACCCGACCCGGCCCGGGTTCCACCGGGGCCGCGCCGGGGCCACCTCGCGGACCGCCCTTGGCTCGACATCGACGGCGACCGCTACCCGTTGATGGGCGCGATGACGGTCATCGGCCGCGACGAGTCGGCGGACATCGTCCTCGACGACCCCGGGATCTCCCGGCGGCACTGCGAGATCAGGGTGACGACCGACGGTCCGCATACGGTCGCGTCAGTCCGAGACCTCCGGTCCACCAACGGGACGTTCGTCAACGGCGAGCGCCTGACGAGCCAGCGCCTCGCGAACGGCGACCGCCTCACCGTCGGACGCACGCACATCACGTTCCGGGCCGGCCGGTGAGGACCGAGTCGTTCCGGATGACGAGGCGGACCGGCCGATGAGCGAGCTGACCGTCACCCTCATGCGCTTCGCCCTCCTGGCGCTCCTCTGGCTGTTCGTCCTAGCCGTCGCCCGCGTCGTCAAGCGCGACCTCTACGGCACGCGGGTCATCCCGCGACGGGTGACGGCGCCGCCGGCGTCGGCGTCGGCGCCATCGACGACGCCGTCCCGGGCGGAGCGGCGGCGCGCGCAGCAGGCTGCCAAGGCGCGCGGCAACCTGCCGACCAGACTCGTCGTCACCGACGGTCGCGCGGCCGGCACCACCCTGCCCCTCCGGGAGTCCGGCACCCTGATCGGTCGCAGCCCCGAGTGTTCGCTCGTCCTCGACGACGACTACGCAAGCGGGCGGCACGCCGTCATCCGGTTCGACGGCACCGACTGGGTCGTCGAGGACCTCGGCTCGACGAACGGGACGTTCCTCGGCCAGGAGCGGCTCACGGCGCCGACCCGCGTCGGCATCGGCAGCGCGCTGCGGATCGGACGCACCGTTGTGGAGCTCCAGCGCTGACGCGCGGGGAATCGCCATGCCCATCGGACTCCGTTACGCCGCAAGGTCTCACGTGGGGATGGTGCGTTCGGAGAACCAGGACTCCGGGTATGCCGGTCCCCACCTGCTCGCCATGGCCGACGGCATGGGGGGTCACGCGGGCGGCGACATCGCCAGCTCCGTCGTCATCTCCAACCTCGTCGGCCTCGACGACGAGGCGCACGGCGCAGCGGAGTCGAGCGACGAGCTGCTCGCGGCGATCCGCAGGTCCAACGACGAGCTCGCCGCCCGGGTCCGCGCCCAGCCCGAGCTGGACGGCATGGGAACGACCCTCATCGCGATCCTCCGGAGCCGGCGCAACCTCGTCATCGCCTCCATCGGGGACTCACGGGCATACCTGGCGCGGGGCGGCACCGTCACTCAGATCACCAAGGACCACTCCTACGTCCAGACCCTCGTCGACAGCGGCAAGATCACACCCGACGAGGCAGCCGTCCATCCCCAACGGTCGCTCGTCACGCGGGTCCTGACCGGGCGGGAGGATGACGAGCCGGACATCGCCGCCCGTGAGGCCGAGATCGGCGACCGGTACCTCATCGCGAGTGACGGGTTGTCGGACTACGTCGCCGCGTCGACCATCGAGGAGCTCCTCGTCAGCGGCCGCGGACCGGATGCCGTCGCCGACGAGCTCGTCGCGCTCGCCCTGCGGGCGGGTGCGCCGGACAACGTCACCGTCGTCATCGGCGACGTCATCGACGTGACGAAGGAGCAGCCGTCGACGGTGCCACAGATCGTCGGTGCCGCCGCCGTCGAGCAGCACGGCACCAAGCCGATCCCCGTGACGCCGGCAGAGAAGGCGGCCGCCCTGTCCGCGTCGACCGAGCGGCGCGTCCTGGCGAGCGACCTCGTCATGCTCGCCGAGGAGAAGCCGACGACCCGAGGCCGGCGCCTCCTTCGCGCACTCGTCGGGCTCCTCCTTCTCCTCGCCATCGCGGGCGGGGCCTATGCGGCCTACGCGTGGACCCAGACTCGCTACTACGTCGGTGAGTACAGGGGCACCGTCGCGATCTTCCGCGGCGTCGACCAGGCGCTCGGTCCGGTCCACCTGTCGACCCGCCAGGTCGTCACCGACATCAAGACGACCGACCTGCCGGCGTTCTACCGGCAGCGGATCCTCGACACGGTGAGCCGACCCGACGAGCAGTCCGCGAGGCAGCTCGTCGACGAGCTGCGGATCCAGGCCACACTGTGCATCGAGAACCGGGCCGCCGGCAGGTCGTGCGACGACGCGACGTCCCCGACGACCCCCGGGACCGGCCCGACCGGCGCGACGACGGGGACGAGGACGTGACCGCCGTCGGGCGCTGGCCGGTTCGCCGCGGCCGTACCGTCGAGCTTCTCCTCATCCTTGGCGCCGTCGCCATCGTCACCCTCGCGTGGTGCAACGTCACCGAGGCGATCCACGGCACGCTGCCTGCCGATCTGTGGATCGGCGTCGCCGCCATCCTCGTCCTCACCGTCGGGTGCCACCTCGTCCTCCGGTGGCGCGTCGCGTATGCAGACCCCCTCATCCTGCCGATCATCACGCTGCTCAACGGGCTGGGGATCGTCATGATCTACCGGCTCGACCTCGCCCACGACCGTAGCTTCGCGCACGGGCTCGCCCTGCGGCAGATCATCTGGACGGCGATCTCGGTCGTCATCGCCGTCGCCGTGCTGCTCCTCGTCCGCGACCACCGGGTCCTGCGCAGGTACACCTTCCTGTCGGCCGCCGTCGGCGTCCTGCTGCTCCTTCTGCCGCTCGTCCCGGTCATCGGACGGTCCGTCAACGGGTCGCGGATCTGGGTCGGCCTGGGTCCGTTCACCCTCCAGCCGGGCGAGATCGCCAAGGTCGTCCTGACGATCTTCTTCGCGTCGTACCTCGTCCGGACGCGCGACGCCCTGACCGTCGCCGGCAAGCGGGTCCTCGGGCTCACGCTCCCCCGGGCCCGGGACCTCGGGCCCATCCTCGCCGCGTGGGCAGTGGCCGTCGGGATCCTCGTCCTCCAGTCCGACCTCGGCACCTCGCTGCTCTTCTTCGGTCTCTTCGTCGCCATGCTCTACGTCGCCACCGAGCGCGTCTCGTGGATCGTCATCGGGATGACCCTCTTCGGGGCGGCAGCGTATGCGGCATACGTCCTCATCCCGCACGTCCGGGAGCGGGTCGAGCTGTGGCTGCACCCGTTCGCCTACACGCGTGACCCGCACATGTCCGACCAGGTCGCCAAGGGCCTCATGGGGATGGCGAGCGGGGGGATGTTCGGAACCGGACTCGGGCTCGGGCGGCCCGACCTGACCTACTTCTCCGAGTCGGACTACATCTTCCCGAGCTTCGCCGAGGAGATCGGGCTCGTCGGCGTCTTCGCGCTCCTCGTCCTGTATGCCGTGCTCACCGAACGCGGGCTGCGCACCGCCCTCGGTGTCCGGGACGGCTTCGGGAAGCTCCTCGCGACCGGGCTCGCGTTCATCATCGCCCTCCAGGTCTTCGTCATCGTCGGGGGCGTGACCCGCGTCATCCCGCTGACCGGCCTGACGACGCCGTTCCTGTCCTACGGCGGCTCCTCGCTGCTCGCGAACTGGTCGCTCGCGGCACTCCTGCTGCGGATCAGCGACCAGGCGCGGCGACCCGTGCCTGCGGTGCCCCCTGCGCCGGCCGGCCGCGACGTCACCGAGGAGATGAGTATCCGATGAACACCCCGATCCGCCGGCTGTCCGTCCTCGTCGCCTGTCTCATGGCGGCGCTGCTCGTCTCGACGACGCTGATCCAGTTCGTCCAGGCGAAGTCGCTCAACGCCCGGCCGGACAACCGCCGGACGCTCCTGTCCACCTACGGGCGCGAGCGGGGCCAGATCCTCGTCGGCGGCAAGCCGGTCGCCCGCTCGGTCCCGACGGCGGACGAGTTCAAGTGGCAGCGGACGTATGCCGACCCCAAGACCTACTCGCACATCACCGGCTACTACTCCTTCATCTACGGCGCCGGAGGCGGCCTCGAGTCCGCCGACAACGAGCTCCTGTCCGGCTCGAGCGACCTCCTCTTCTACCAGCGGATCGCCGACATGGTGACCGGGAAGACCCCGCGCGGCGCGAGCCTCGTGCTGACCATCGACGACGCCGCCCAGCAGGCCGCGGAGAAGGCGCTCGGCACCCAGCGCGGCGCCGTCGTCGCCCTCGACCCCCGGACCGGCGCCATCCTCGCCCTCGTCAGCCACCCGGAGTACGACCCGAACGCTCTCGCCTCGCACGGAAAGGGCGTGACGGCGGCGATGAACGCCCTGCTCGCCGATCCCGGTCGCCCCCTCATCGACCGGGCCATCGGCGGCGACCGTTACCCGCCGGGGTCGACGTTCAAGCTGGTCACCGCCGCGGCCGCCCTCTCCTCCGGGAGGTGGAACCCCTCCTCCGTGCTGCCCGGCCCGGCCGTGCTCACCCTGCCGCAGTCCAGCGTCGGTTTGCCGAACGACGGCCACCGTGCCTGCGCGAGCGGGAACAAGATCTCCTTCGTCGACGCCCTACGGGTCTCGTGCAACACCGCCTTCGGTTGGCTCGGGATGCAGGTCGGGGCCGACGCGCTGCGCGCGCAGGCCGCGAAGTTCGGCGTCGGCGACGAGCTCGCCGTGCCCATGAGGGTGACGCCGAGCTACGTGCCGAGCCAGCTCGACGAGGCCCAGCTCGCGCAGTCCGCCATCGGCCAGTACGAGGTCCAGATGACCCCGCTCCAGGTCGCCATGATCTCGGCCGCGATCGCCAACGGCGGCGTCGTCATGAAGCCATACCTCGTCGGCTCGGCGATCGCCGACAGCGAGCTCAACGTCGTCGCGAAGGCCCACCCCACGCAGCTCTCGCAGGCCATCACCCCCGAGGTTGCCACGACGCTGACGTCGATGATGGAGAAGGTCGTCACGTCCGGCACCGGGACCGCCGCTGCGATCCCCGGCGTCGCCGTCGCCGGGAAGACCGGCACCGCCGAGCACGGCAACGGCGCGAACCCCGACGCGTGGTTCACGGGGTTCGCTCCGGCGGACGGCCCACGCGTCGCCGTCGCCGTCGTCGTCGAGGACGGCGGCAACGCCGGCAGCGAGGCCGTGGGGGGCGCCGTCGCCGGCCCCATCGCCAAGGCCGTCATGGAGGCGGTGCTTTCCTCATGAACCTGGACAGGCATAGTGGTCCGGTGGCCGGGGGCGCCGGTCGCGCGCGCACAAGGAGTGGATCACGGTGAGCGACATCCCACGCCTCCTCGGCGGCCGGTACGAGGTCGGCGACCTCATCGGCCGTGGAGGCATGGCCGAGGTCCACATGGGCCACGACACGCGTCTCGGCCGCACGGTTGCCATCAAGCTGCTCCGCGCCGACCTCGCTCGCGACCCCAGCTTCATCAGCCGCTTCCGGCGCGAGGCGCAGTCGGCGGCCGGCCTCAACCACGCCTCGATCGTCGCCGTCTACGACCACGGCGAGGACCGGTCCAGCGACGCCAACGGATCCGCGGTCGACGTCCCGTACATCGTCATGGAGTTCGTCGACGGCGAGACGCTGCGTCAGTACCTCGGCGAACGCGGGCACCTCGACCCCAAGGAGGCCGCCCGGATCACCGAGGGCGTCCTCGACGCACTGGCCTACAGCCACCAGATGGGCATCGCCCACCGGGACATCAAGCCAGCCAACGTCATGCTCGCGCGCGACGGCACGGTCAAGGTCATGGACTTCGGCATCGCCCGGGCCATCGCCGACACCAACGCGACGATGACGCAGACCCAGGCCGTCATCGGGACCGCGCAGTACCTCTCGCCCGAGCAGGCCCAGGGCCAGCACATCGACGCCCGGTCCGACCTCTACTCCACCGGCTGCCTCCTCTTCGAGCTGCTCACCGGGCGACCGCCGTTCACCGGGGACAGCCCCGTCTCCATCGCCTACCAGCACGTCGGGGAGATCCCCGCGGCCCCGAGCACGCTGGAGCCCGGCATCCCCCTGGCCATGGACGACATCGTCGCCCACGCCCTCGTCAAGGACCGCGACGGTCGCTACCAGGACGCCGCCGCCTTCCGAGCCGACCTGACGGCCTTCCGGCTCGGCCGCGCCCTGAGCCCCGCCGCCGCCGGCATGTCCGCCCGGGCCGCGGCCGCCGCCGCGGCGACCCAGGCCATGCCCGCATTCGGCGTGGGTGGCGACACGACGGCGCTCGCGGCGCTCCCGCCTGTCGCGCCTGTCTCCGACGCCCTCATCGACGAGGAGCCGCCGAGGCGGCGAACGGGGGCGTACATCCTCCTCGTCCTCGCCGTCCTCGCCGTCCTCGGGCTGCTCGCGTGGGGCGCCAAGACGTACCTCGCGTCGAACCCGGCGGCGCCGGCGACGAAGGTCCTCGTGCCCCAGGTGACCGGCCTGAACAAGACGCAGGCCGAGACGATCCTCGGACAGCACAGGCTCCAGTGGCAGGAGAACCTTGTCGCCGACCAGGCGCCCAAGGACCAGGTCATCCGGCAGAGCGAGCCGCCCGGCACGTATGTCGACCCGAGCACGAAGATCAACCTCGACGTCTCGACCGGGCCGAACCAGTCAGCCGTCCCCGACGTCTCCAACGACGATGTCCAGTCAGCGACGACGGCGCTCGTCCAGGCGGGGTTCGTCGTCGCGCCGAAGGCGGTCGACAAGAACGACAGCCCGTACCCCGCGGGCAAGGTCGACTCGACGAACCCTCCTGCCGGGACGGCGCTCGCCCAGGGTTCCACGGTCACCCTCATCGTGTCGACGGGCAACGTCACCGTGCCGAACGTCGTCGGCCTCAACCAGGCCGACGCCTACAACAAGCTCGCCCTCGCCGGCCTCAACGTCAGCCAGCAGACGCAACAGTCCTCGACGACCCCGGGGAACGTCATCAGCCAGACGCCGAACCAGGGCCTGGCCCCGCGCGGCTCCCAGGTCGTCATCGTCGTGGCCATCCCGGTGACGCCGACACCGACACCGACGACGACCACGACGACGACCCCACCGCCGACGACGACCAGCTCGCCATCCCCGACGACGACGACCACGCCGCCGTCGGGGCACCCGACCGGGAAGCCCTAAGGGGCGGACCGCCCGACGCTCAGAGATGGACGAGCGGCCCGAGCCCCTCGGCGCGGTCGACGGCGTCGGCGAGCCCGCACAGGGCGAGCCAGTTGGCGAAGAGGCGGTGGCCGCCCTCGGTGAGGACGGACTCCGGATGGAACTGGACCCCGTGAAGAGGCAGCTCCTGGTGCCGGACCGCCATGATGACGCCGCTGTCGGTGCGTCCGTTGACAACAAGGCTGTCGGGCACGGTTGCGGGGTCGATGGCGAGTGAGTGGTAGCGGGTCGCCGTGAACGGTGACGGGAGCCCGGCGAGGACGCCCGACCCGTCGTGGATGACCTCGCTCGTCTTGCCGTGACGGAGCTCGGGAGCGCGGGTGACGGCCGCGCCCTCGACGACGGCGAGAGCCTGGTGGCCGAGGCATACGCCGAGCATCGGCTGGGCGCGCTCCTTGCACGCGGCGATCATGGCCACGCTCACCCCGGCCGCCTCGGGAGTGCCCGGCCCAGGGGAGACAAGTACCCCGTCGTATGCCGCCCCCTCTGCGGGGGTGACGACGTCGTTGCGGACGACCGTGCAGCTCGCGCCGAGCTGCTCGAGGTATCCGACGATCGTGAAGACGAAGCTGTCGTAGTTGTCGACGACGAGGATCGCGCTCACGGGCCAGATCCTGTCACGCTCACGTCGTTGAACGGCATGACGGGTGCCAGGGCGGGGAAGACCCACGTGAAGCACACGACGACAACGACGGCGAGGAGGGCGACACAGACAAGCGCGCGGGCCCACGTCGGGCCTGGCAGGAGGCGCCACAAGGCGGCATACATCAGGAGGGCACCGTCGTCAGGAGCCCCGCCGGCAGCCCCTGGGCTCGCGGGTACACGTGGTCGAGGAGGGCGTGGACGACATAACGCTGGCGTGCGGAGTAGCGCGGGTGGCACGACGTCAGGGTCAGCCAGGCCTGCGTGGGCTTCTCCCCGGGTTGGTCCGGAACCGGCGCGACGACGGCCCAGTCGGTCGGGGCGACGATCTCGCTCGACCGGACCCGGTAGACGACGTATGCCGTCGCCGTCTCGATGACGACGGCGTCCCCGGGCCGCAGCTCGTCGATCCGGGAGAACGGCTTCGCCCACGTCGTCCGGTGCCCGGCGAGGGCCATGTTGCCGACCTGGCCCGGCAGCGCCGTGCTGGCATAGTGGCCGACCCCCTGGCGCAGGTCGGCCAGGCTCGTACCGTCGACGACCGGGTGGACGTCGCCGGCGCCGAACCGAGGGATGCGGATCAAGGCGAAGACGTCACCGGCGATCGTCGGTTCGGGCTCCGACGCCCTCACGCTCGTTCCGCGGCTGGGGCCCGACGTCGGCGTGACGATGGCCGGGTCGTCCTGGAAGTGCTGTTCCACCCGGCTCACCTCGGCGGCCTGGGCACGCCCGGCGACGACGTCGGTCCACCACAGCTGCCAGACCGCGAACAGCAGCACAAGGGCACCCAGCGTCATGAGGATCTCGCCGAGGACCCCGACGACGACGCGCGAGCGCGGGGGCGACGCGGCGTGCCGGCTCGCCCGGCGGCGACGCGGGCCGGGTGCGCCGCTCGTCATGGGCGGTCCACGGTCGCATGCGCGAGAGTGATGGCACCCGCATAGGGCGGGAACGTCGTGGTCCCGAGGTTCTGGACGACATACCCGAGACCGACGGCGTGGACGTACTCGCGGTAGATGCCGACCTGCGGGTCCCGGTCGAGCGCCGCCCGCAGGTCGCCGAGGTTGCCGATCGCCGTGACGACGAAGGGCGGGCTGTAGACCCGGCCCTGGAGGATCAGGGTGTTGCCGACGCAGCGGACCGCGGACGTCGAGATGACCCGCTGGTCCATGAGCATCATGGCCTCGGCCCCGCCGCGCCAGAGGGCGTTGACGACGGCCTGGACGTCCTGCTGGTGGACGATGATGTCGTCGACGGTCATCCCCTGGGGGATCTGGTCCCCGCGAAGCGTCGAGTCGGTCAGGGTCACGGACAGGGCGGGCCCCCGCACGGGGGTACGTCCGGCCGCGAGTGCCAGCGCGTCGCCCCGGCGTTCGAGAGGGGCCAGGGTGGCATCCCGGGTCGCGGCGGCACCGCGGAGCGCGTCGACGGCGGCCTGGGTCTGGGCCAGCAGCCCGGTCCCCTCCTGGTTGACGCGGTTCTCCCGGTTGATGAGCTCGACGAGGTTCGTCGAGTCGCCACGCAGGTCCTGGCCCTTGGCGGCCTGGCTCGTGCTGGCGAACAGGCTTCCGGTAAGGACGCCGACGACCGGGACGAGGAGGGTCCACGCGGTCAGCCGGCGCGGGTGCGTCGGTGACGGCTCGGGGGCGAACATGTGCTCCATCTTCTCGCGGGTCGCTCGGGACACGGTGGACGCGGTCACCGTGGGGCCTCGATGGTCACTACGGTAGGCGCCTCTACGCTAGGTGCTCAGCATTGGTACCCGTCAGGAGAATGTCGTGCCCGAGTCCAGGGGGCGTTCGAAGCCCGCCTACACCCCACCGCCCACGAAGAGGCCCCCGAAGCGCGACCTCGTCAACCCGACGTGGTGGGTCCCCGTCATGGTCGGGCTCATGGTCGTCGGCCTCATCTGGACCGCGGCGTTCTACATCACGGGGCAGCAGTACCCGATCCCCGCCCTCGGCCGGTGGAACATCGGCATCGGCTTCGGGATGATGATCGTCGGCTTCGGGATGACGACGCGCTGGCGCTGAGCCGGGTTGTCCACAGGAGTTATCCCCATTGGGGAAAGAATCACACCCGTGTAAGTCGCCGGCGTCCCGCCGTCCGCCTCCCGCTACGCCGACGTGAGGTCGTCGCCGCCGCGGCGACGGCAGCACGAGGGTGACGCGGGGACGCGCCGCCGTCAGGCGACGGCGGCCGGGCCGACGCTGGCGTACTTGGCCACCGCGAGGGCAACCAGCACAAGCGTGACGACGGCGAGACCGCCCCACTGCAGCCAGGGCCGGCGCGCGGGGCCGCGGCCGGCATACGCGACGATTCCCCCGCACGCCAGCCCGGTGATGAACCCGCCGACGTGGGCCTGCCACGCGATGCCCGGGATGGTGAACCCGAGAACGGCGTTGATGAGGAGCGTCGCGTAGATCCCGCCGGTCGAGCGGCCCAGGTGGCGGTGGAGGACGAGAAGAACCCCGAACAGCCCGAACACGGCCCCGGACGCGCCGACGAGGCCGGTGAACCAGGACGAGCCGGCGGCCGTCGACTGGTTGACCACCGCCGGGGGGCTCGTCATGAGGAGGAAGACGACGGACCCGCCGAGGGCGGTGACGAGGTACGTCACGGCGAACCGCACACGGCCTAGGAGCGACTCGAGGTACGGCCCGAGCAGCCAGAGGGCATACATGTTCATGCCGATGTGGATCGGGTTCTTGATGTGCGCGAATGCCGACGTCATGAACCGCCACGGCTCGCTCTTGCCGAGGAACGAGGCGAACGCGACGTTGTCGTAGACCGTCGGGCTCGTGAGCTCGCCGACCCAGACGAGCACGCAGATGCCAATGATCGTCAAGGTGACCAGGGGCCGTCCGTCCGTCCGCCGGCCGCCGAAGACGGTACGGGCGGTCGGCATCGCGCGCGCCGCGGACCGCACGCAGTCCACGCACTGGACGCCGACGGCCGCCGGCCGCTGGCACACCGGGCACACCGGCCGGCCACAGCGCTGGCAACGGACGTACGACACGACGCCCGGGTGGCGCGGACACGTGGGCTCCGCGCCACTCGGGATGCCGTCGACCTCGGCGGCCGGACCGTCGCTGCTCAGCGTCGCCTCACCTCACTGGACGTCGACGGAGGTGATGACGACGTCCTCGCGCGGACGGTCCATGGCGCCCGTGGCGACGCCGGCGATCTTGTCGACGACCGTGCGGCTGGCCTCGTCGGCGACCTCGCCGAAGATCGTGTGCTTGCCGTTGAGCCACGGCGTCGCCGCGACGGTGATGAAGAACTGGGAGCCGTTGGTGCCACGGCCGTTTCGCGTGCCGGCGTTCGCCATGGCGAGGAGGTAGGGCTTGCCGAACTGGAGGTCCGGATGGATCTCGTCGTCGAAGCTGTACCCGGGCCCGCCGACGCCCTGCCCGAGCGGGCAGCCGCCCTGGACCATGAAGCCGGGGATGACGCGGTGGAAGACCAGCCCGTCGTAGTACCTCGTCGGGTTCGACCGCTTCGCGTCGTCGGTGTACTCCTTCTCGCCGGTCGCCAGCCCGGCGAAGTTCTCGACCGTCTTCGGGGCATGGTTCGGGAAGAGGGTGACGTTGATGTCTCCCTGGTTCGTGTGGATCGTCGCCTGCGTTGCCGTCATGCGCGCCATCCTCGCATGGTTGCCTCTGAGGACCGTATGCGGACCGTCGCCCTACGGCATGGGAGCAGGCGTGCGCGGTATGCCGTGCCCATCCGGGCACTGGCGGAGGATGCGGGGCCCGCACCGTTGTAGCAGGATGGATGAAAGGACAGCCGCGGACAGCCGCGGCCGCAGGGAGAAGGAGTAGCCGTGTTCCGCACGCAGTCCACCAGCGATGCCCTGAAGGACCAGGCGAGGGACGCCCTGTACACCGCCACGTCCACCCTGTCCGGCACGGCGAGCACCGCCGCGGATACCCTCGCCGGCAAGGCGGCCGATCTCAAGGAGGCCGCTCAGCCTCATGTCGACGCGATCGTCGAGAAGGTCGGACCGCTCGTCGACGCCGCGGTCTCCGCGTTCTCCGAGGCGCGCGACGCCGCGGCGCCCCACGCGCAGGCCGCCTTCGAGGCCGCCGCACCCAAGGTCGAGTCCGCGCGTACGACGATCGTCGAGGAGGTCGTGCCCAAGGTCGCGGCCGCACTCGCGGCCGTCGCAGCCGGGGCGGCCGCCGCCAAGGACGCGGCGGCGGAGGCCGCCGGCAACGCCCCCGAGGCTCTCTCCGTGCTCACGGGTGGGACGGTCGCCAAGCGCAGGCGCGGCGGCAGGAAGCTCCTCTTCCTCGTCGGCCTCGGCGCCGCCGCGGCCGCCGCATGGTCCGTGCTCTCACGGAAGTCGGGCGCCAAGGAGGACCCGTGGGCCACCCCTGCGTACGTCCCGCCGGCCGACACGGCCACGGAGATGGCGTCTCCGGCCGAGACGACCGGCGCTGCCGACGCGACCGTGCCCGTCACCGAAGCCGCCGGAGCCGCCCCGGCGGGGGCTGCCGCCGAGCCGAGCGACGACGTCGCCGAGACGGAGGCCGCCTTGGGTGAGCCCGCCGAGGATGCCCTCGCGGATGACGAGTCCGAGGACTCCGAGGGCACGGACGCGTGGAGCACGGCCAAGGAGTGGGCCGGCAACGGCGAGGACGAGCCGGTCGACCCCCAGGCGTGATCGACGTGGTTCCCTGAGCGGGCGGGGCGGCGCCGGGTCGCGATCCACCGGGCTTCGCACCTGAGGCGGAAACCCGGAGGTCAGCGGGGGGAGAGGTAGACGGAGGCGTCGGTGCCGCCGGTGCAGACGACGACCGGGGTGCCGTGGCACGTCATCGTGTAGGCCGTGTGCGTGACCGGGCTCGTCGCCGAGACTGTCGTGCCGGCCACCGGGGTCGGGTGAGCCGCGGCATACGCGTCCCGGACCGCGAGGGCGAACGGGCAGCTCGTGATCGCCGTCCCCGCGTGGACCGTCCCGTACGGGCCGGCACCGGTCGCGCACAGGCGAGCGGACGCGGGAACCGTCACCGGGGACGGACGCGTCGACGTCGTCGCTGGCGTGGTCGGCGCGGAGGAGCGCGTGGCCGTCGTCGCCGGGCCCGTCACCGCGCCGATCGTCGGGGTCGTCGCAGAGCTCGCTGCCGACCCGCCGCCCCGCAGGAACGACGCGAGCACGACGGCGAGCACGGCGAGGAACACCAGGGAGCCGACCACGACGAAGGCGACCGGTGCTGCGCCCCGGGTCACCGGCTCGGCGGGCGCGTCCGAGAAGATCGTCTGAAGCCTCGTCGTCTCATCGGGGCGCGTGAGCGCCGGGAGGGGGGCGGTCACGGCCGGCTCCGGGTCGGCCGACGGGGACGCGAAGGCCTCCGCCCCACACGTAGGACAGAAGCGGGCTCCGGCCGGCAGCAGGGAGCGGCATTGGGCGCACAGCATCCCCACGAGGATGCCCGTCGCGCCCTCAGCGTGTCCAGTCGGGCAGGCCGGCCCGCCCCGCCGGACCACTCGCGGCCCGACCGGCTGGGCAGGCCTCAGCCGATCCGGGCACCGAAGATCCGCCCGATCGTGTACGTCACGCCCATGGCGAGCAGGCCGCCGACGACGTTGCGGACCAGGGCGTGGAGCACCCCCGCCCGGCCGAGACGGGCCGACACGACGCCGGTGACCGCGAGCGCGATGACGACGGCGACCACCGTCACGGCGATGGCGATGCTCCGCGGGACGAGGATGATCGCGAGGAACGGGATGAGCCCACCCAGGGTGAACGACACGGCCGACGCGCCGGCGGCCTCCCAGGGGTTGGTCCGGACGTACGGGTCGATGCCCAGCTCGATGTCCGCGTGCGCGGCGAACGCGTCGTGAGCCGTGAGCTCCTCGGCCGCCTTGGCCGCCGTCTCACGGCTCATTCCCTTGTGCCTCAGGAGCCCGATGAGCTCCTTCAGCTCCGCCTCCGGGAGCTCCTCGAGCTCACGCCGCTCGAGGGCGAGGATGGCGTGCTCGGTGTCGCGTTGGGCGCTGACCGAGACGTACTCCCCGACCGCCATCGACATCGCCCCCGCGGACAGCCCGGCGATGCCCGCCGTGAGAAGCGCCCCGTGCGACGCCCGCGCGCCGGCGACGCCGATGAGGATGCCCGCCATTGACACGATGCCGTCGTTGGCGCCGAGGACGGCAGCCCGCAGCCAGTTGAGCCGGTCGCCGACATCCCCGACGGTGTCGTACCACTCGTGCGTGCCGACCCGAGGCAGCGGCTTCTCGTTGAACACGACTCGACAGCATGCCAGACAGGACGGGAGGGTGTGCCCGGCTGTGCGGGCGGTCGGTCCCGTCAGGCTGGTCAGCGGGCCGCCCGGCTGGGAGCATGACGCCATGGATGGCAACGAGGTCAACGGTGCCGCCCGCGCGGTCGGTGAGTCACGCCCGGTCGAGTACGGCGCCCGGATCGGGTATGCGGCCAGCGGCCTGCTCCACCTGCTCATCGGCTGGATCGCCCTGACGGTCGCCTGGGGCCGGGGCGGCACGACCGCCGACCAGTCGGGCGCGCTGAGCCGGCTCGCCGCCCAACCCGGCGGTTCCGTGCTCCTGTGGATCTCCGCCGCAGGGTTCCTGCTCCTCGGGCTGTGGCAGCTCACCGAGGCGATCACGGGCGCCCATGGGAGCAAGGTCTCCGCTCGGGTCAAGGCCGTGGGCAAGTTCGTCGTCTATGTCGCTCTCGCGTGGACCGCGTTCCGGTTCGCCAGCGGTAGCGGCACGTCGAGTCGCAGACAGACCCAGGATTTCACCGCGTCCCTCCTCCAGCACTCCGGGGGACGCCTCCTCATGGGGCTCGTCGGGGTCGCGATCCTCGTCATCGGCGGCTACCACGTCTACAAGGGGTGGGCCGAGAAGTTCCTCCAGGACCTGCGCGAGCATCCTGGCCGATGGGCCGTGTCCGCCGGCCGGGTCGGCTACATCGCCAAAGGGATCGCGCTGAGCATCGTCGGGGTGCTCTTCATGGTCGGTGCCTGGCGACGGTCGGCGAAGAACACGACGGGTCTCGACGGCGCCCTCCGGACGCTGCGTGAGCAGCCACTCGGGGCGTGGCTGCTCACGCTCGTCGCCCTCGGGATCGCCTGCTACGGCATCTACTCCTTCGCGCGCGCCCGCTACACCAAGGTGTGACGCCCGGCTCGCCGGCGTAGGTAGTGCCAGGCGAGCAGCAGGCAGACGAGCCCGTTGAGGAAGCCGACGATCACGTCGCTCAGGTGGTGCATGCCGCGGTAGAGCCGGGAGTAGGCCACCAGCGGGGGGATCACCGCACAGACGAGCGTGACGACGACCCGCAGTGCCCGGTTCTCGATCCGCTGCGCCATGAGGGCGAGGGTCCAGTAGAGCGCCGTCGATGCCCCGACGTGCCCACTCGGGTAGCTCGATGTCGGCGGGGCCGGGTCGAGATGTGGCACGTGGGGGCGGGGCCGGTTGACCAGGGCGGTCGCCGGGACGAACACGGCCGCCTGGACGGTGACGGCGATCGCCGGGATGACGGCGTACCACCACTCCTTCGTCCTCCACCAGACGAGGGCGACGACGACCACGCACGCGCCGATGACGTACTCGGTGTTCCCGATGTGCGACCACACCGTCGTGATCGTGTTCCACAGCGCCGTTCGGTGGCTCGCGAGGGTCGCGTTGAACGACTCCTCGTGCGCCCCGAGGTTGCGCAGTGGCCCCTCGATGACCTTGCCGACGACGACGACGGCGGCGAAGAGGACCACCGCCGGCGCGACCGTCCGCACGGCGAGGTCGCGTAGGGCGCCCCGGGGGCTCGGCCGGGACGGGTCGTCGGCATAGCGGGTGACGAAGGCCATCAGCTCTCCTCGGTCGGGGGGTCAGTGGAGGCCTTCGGGTCGGCGGGGTTCCAGCCGACGTACCCCGCATACGAGGCAAGGACGAGCCCGCAGCCGAGCAGGATCCCGCCGACGCAGTCGGACGGGAAGTGGACCCCGAGGAAGACCCGGTCCAGGGCCGTGGCGATGACGAGGGCCGAGCCGAGGACGACGGCGGCCCAGCGAGCCCCCCGTCCGAGGAGGGGCCAGAGGAGCACCACGACCGCGCTCGACCCGATGGCGATGTTGGCGACGTGCCCGGAGGGGAAGGAGTAGCCGGGCGCGTGCTCGATGGGCTTGGCGACGAGCGGCCGGGCACGGGCGACGAGGAGCTTGACGTCGAGGGCGAGGTTCCAGCCGACCATCATCGTGAGGAAGGCCCACCAGGCCCGGGTCCTCAGGTGCCGGGCGAACCACACCCACAGGCATATGACGGTCGCGACGAGGTAGACGCGCACCGGCTGGAACGCCCACTGCCACGCGACGAGCAGCCTCCGTAGGCCGTCGTGGTCACGGGTGACCGCCGTCGCCGAGCGGATCGCGCTGTCGTCGGCGCTGATGATCGGGCCGAACCGCACCCGCACGAGGAAGGCGAGCGCGCTGACGACGAGGGCGACGACAATCCCGTAGGCCACGGCGCGCGCGAGGCGCCGGAGCCGGGACGGTGAGCGGGTCACCCCTTCGGGTGTGGCGTCATCGCTGGTCACGGGCACTTTCTACCGCATCCGCCCCTCATGGCACCATGACGTCATGGCCGTCGCCGACTGGTTCCTCAGCCCGGGTGAGCGTGAGAACCCCCATTCCGTCATCGACGTCGCCCATCCCCCGGGTCAGGCGTGGACGACCGGCAACGCCGTGCGCGCCCTCGTCCACGGCCGCCCCTACTTCGAGGAGCTGCACGCCCGGGTCTGCGAGCTCGGTCCCGGCGACCGGCTCTACTTCACGGACTGGCGCGGGGACCCCGACGAGCAGCTGACCGACGACGCGGACGAGACCCTGACCGCCACCCTGACGGCGGCAGCGCGCCGGGGCGTCGACGTGCGCGGGCTTCTCTGGCGCTCGCACTGGCGGCACTTCGGGTTCCAGTCGGACAAGGCCCGCTTCATCAGCGAGGACATCGGCGAGGCCGGCGGCGAGTGCCTGCGCGACATGCGGGTCCGCACCGGGGGCGCCCACCACCAGAAGCTCGTCGTCCTGCGACACCTCGGCCACCCGGAGCGGGACATCGCCTATGTCGGCGGCATCGACCTGTGCCACAGCCGGCGCGACGACGCGAGCCATCACGGCGACCGACAGGCGCTTCCCATCGCGGCCGCATACGGTCCGACGCCGGCCTGGCACGACGTCCAGGTGGCCGTGACCGGGCCGGCCGTCCACGACGTCGAGACGACGTTCCGGGAGCGGTGGGAGGACTCGACGCCGCTGACGCTCAACCCGGGCCGTATCGCGAGCTCGTTCCTCCAGCGCGAGGACCAGACTCCCGACCCGCTCGGCGACCAGTGGCCGCCGCCGCCGCCCGTCGAGCACGGGCACGCCGCGGTCCAGGTGGTGCGGACCTATCCGAAGATCCTTCCCGAGGGCTTCGACTTCGCCCCTGACGGGGAGCGGTCCGTCGTCCTCGCCAACGTCAAGGCGATCTCCCGGGCGCGCCGCTTCGTCTACGTCGAGGACCAGTACTTCTGGAGCGAGGAGGTGGGTGACCACTTCGCGACGGCGCTGCGGGAGAACCCGGACCTCCGCCTCGCCGTCGTTCTGCCGATGATCCCGGACCTCGACGGCTACGTCGGCCAGAAGACGATGCTGTATGCCCGCCGGCTCGCCATGGCCAAGGTGCTGGAGGCCGGCGGCGACCGCGTCGCCTTCTTCGGCATCGTCAACGATGCCGGTCTGCCCATCTACGTCCACTCGAAGGTGTGCGTCATCGACGGACGGTGGGCGTCGGTGGGGTCGGACAACCTGAACCGGCGCTCATGGACGAGTGACAGCGAGGTCGCGTGTCTCGTCGTCGACGAGCGAGCCGCGGGCCTCGGGACCGACGCGGGGGACGTCCCCGACGACGCCTTCCCCGTGCGTCTGGTCCGGGAGCTCGTCGCCGAGCATCTGGGGTGCGCCGACGCCGAGGTCCCTGACGACGGGCACGCAGTCTTCGAGGCGATGGTCAGCGCCGCGCACGCCCTCGACGCGTGGTTCGGCCGCGCCGAGCCGGAGGTGGCGCGTGGGCTGCGGTCGCTGCCCGGCAGGGTGCTCGCGCAGTCACGCCGGACGAGGGGGGCCGGGCGGCGGATGACGCATGCTCGGGGCGCGGCGGCGACGGCCGCCGGGCTCGCCCACGAGCGGGCCGGCGCCCTCGGCGAGCGGCCACCAGGCCGGCTCCGTCCGTTGGCGCTTCCGGAGCTCACGGCGGCCCAGGAGCGGATCGCGGCCGTGGCATACGCCGTCTTCGACCCGGACGGCACGGTCGGCCGCCCGGAGGACCTCAGGACGATGGCCACGCCGTAGCTGACGACGGCGTGGCCATCTCCAGACCCCTGGCTGACGTCAGTGCTTGAAGGCGTCCTTGACCTTCTCGCCGGCCTGCTTGACGTCCGAGGCCATCTGGTCGCCCTTCCCCTCCGCCTCGAGGCGTTCGTCGTCGGTCACCTTTCCGGTGCCCTCCTTGACCTTGCCCTTGGCGTCCTGCGCCGCGTTCCTCAGCTTGTCATCCATGCCCATGACGCTCTCCTTCGGGTGTCAGCGGGAACGGTGCCCCGCGTGTCCAGCCAAGCGCAGCCCTCGTCGCCGCGCTAGACCCTTAGGGGTGGGGTGGTTCATCCCGCTGCGGCGGTCAGCCGTCGACGACGAGCCCGCTGAGCGGCCCACGGAGCCGGTCGAGCCGGTGTGAGAGGCCGCTGAGGCGCCGTATGCGGTGGACCGGGTCGAGGCGCGCCGCGGAGATGGGGTCCTCGACGTCGCACTGGGCACGCCAGAGCGAGTCGACGACCTCGCTCGGCGGCCCGTCGATCTCGGCCTCCGGCATGTGCAGATGCTCGGACCAGAGCCGCAGGCGGGTCCGCCGGGCGAGCTCGGGATCCTGGGCGACGACGTTCATCTCCGTGTCGTTGTAGAGCGAGTGCTCGTTGAGGTTGGCCGAGCCGACCGTCAGCCAGCGGTCGTCGACGATGCCGACCTTGGCGTGGACGTAGACGCCAGGGCTCGCCGCGGTGGGGCCGATGAGGGTCGTCGCGAGGAGCCGCCCGCGCCCCTCGTCGGCCGCGACGAGCCGGGCGAGCTGACCGCAGGTCGTGTCGCGCCCGTTGTTCGGGTGCCGGGGAAGGACGAGGAGGAGCCGGAAGTCGTCGGCCGGCGGGTTGGTCAGCTTGTCGATGAGGATCTCGACGACCTCGGGCGACCAGAGGAACTGGTTCTCGAGGTAGATGAGACGCTCCGCGGCCCGCAGGGCGCGCACGTAGGCCGCGAGGATCGTGAACTCCCCGCCGAGGAGGAAGTTGTAGAGGTTCTCGGGCACCGTGCGGACGATCTGCAGGGCGACGTCGCCGGCCGGCCCAGGGGTGACCGGGTCGGGGACGTCGCGACCGGTGACGTCGCGCCAGCGGTTGACGAGGTGCCAGGCGACGTCGCCGACCGCGGGGCCCTCGATGCGGGTCGCGACGTCGTGCCACCCGAGCCGGTCCGCATGCGGATGACCCGGTTCGTCGTACCGGTTCCCGGCGAGCGCGGTGAGGTCGATGCCGCCGACGTAGGCGACGCGGTCGTCGACGACGACGAGCTTCTCGTGGTGGCAGTGCATCGTCCGCTCGCGGATGTCGATCTCGCACTCGACCGCGCCGCCGCGGAGGAACTCCTCCCGGTCGCGGCGCACCTGGGGACGTGTCGGCGTGAACAGGGGCAGCGGCGGCCCGCCCCACATGAGCACCCGGACGGGAACCCGCTGCGCCGTGCTCGCGAGAAGGTCCCGCAGTGGCGGGCCCTGGGGAGTGAGCAGGAAGCCTGGGCTCGGATGCCACCCGGCGATGTGGACATGGCTCCTCGCCGACTCGATGTCCGCCTGGATCTGCGGCAGGGCCTCGGCCCCGTCGATGAGGACGTCGATCTTGTTGCCGTCGCGGACGGGCCGGCGGGGGGCCCAGACCCTCTCCCACTCGCCGGCGCCCGGGGAGGAGCGCGGCACGGCGTCGGCCCACCCGTGCCGGGCCATCCTCCGGCGATGCTTGGCCACGAACGTAGCCTCGAGCGCCCCTCCGAGCGCGCCGTCGGCGCGCTCCAGGGCGTTGTCGATGAGGGACGGAAGCGCGCCCCGGCGCGATGCGGCACCCACCTTCCCCAGGGTAACGGCCGTTCAGGCTCCGGTGATGAAATGCCAGCCGAGCCACCACCACGCGATGACGAGCCCGAGGGCGGCGGACCGGTGCCGCATCGCGCGCAGGAGTGCCGTCGTGAACGACGGCGTCCGGTCCGGTTTCCGTCTCCCGGCGACCTCCGCCACGACGACCCCGACAACCACGAGCCCGTAGGCGGTCATCGTGAGGGCCCAGCCCGTCATGGCGCTCGCCCCGCCGTCCGGGCACGCCGGACGAGCCAGATCCCGGCGGCGACCCAGGCGAGCGCGGCGAGGCCCCGCGAGACGGGCGACTCCAAGAATGGCTCGAGGAGGTCGCTGACGGTCGGATGCTCCGGGTTGGCCACCCCCGGCGTCGACTCGCTGAGGAACGAGCCGAGCTCGATGACGGCCAGGGCGAGCCCCAGGACGAGCCATGTGAACCGTCCCGGTAGCCCGGCCGCGCTCGGTTCAGGCAGCGGATCGCGGGGGCGCCGACGCAGGAGCGCCCCAGCGGCGACCAGTCCGGGCACACCGAGGGCCGCGGACTCGGCGACCGAGCCACGCGGCAGGGCGGCGATGAGGACGCCGAAGGCGAGGACACCGACAGCCAGAGGGAGCGGCATACGGCGGCGCCCGGCCGGGGCAACGGCCCGCGACGGGCGTCTCGCATCCCACCGGATGACCACGGCGCCGCCGGCGAAGACCGCGAAGTCGACCCAGGCCTGCCGGACAACCTGGACCGCGGCGGCGATCAGGAGAATCGGGACGGTCGGCTCGACAAGGAGGGCCCGGACGGACGTGGCCGCCCACGCAGGGGCCGGCACGCGCTCCGCCACGTGGGCGTCATGCGGCGAGTCCATGCCCCGACCCTACGACCGGTCGCCCGGGGGAGCGCCGTGGAACCGCGTCGGCTCGCCGTGACGCCGCCGGCGCGCCGGTCAGTCGTCCCTGGGGCGGCTCGACCGAGCGACCTTCCGGTCCGTCAGGACGATCCACGAGCCCAGCGCGGCCCCGGCGAGGACGGCGACGAGGAAGAGCAGGATGGCGATCGCCGGGTACCCGAGGATGAGCGACGTCGTGGGCACGCGCATCATGAGGGCAGCGCCGAGCACCGTCGCGGCGATGACGATCCCCAGGGTGACCCGGTTGGCGACCCGTTGCAGGACCATGTGGAGCCTCGGCTCGTCGATGGCCTGGACCCGGATGGTGAAGTCGCCCTCGGCGAGGTCGTCGAGGATCCGGTTGGCGCGCCGCGGCAGCTGGGCGGTGAACTCCTTCGCCTCGAGCGCGGCCGCCATGACGCCGCCGGGAGAGACCTTGAGGCCGCCGGCCAGCAGCTCGGCGGCGTTCTCGCGGATGGCGACGGCCGGCGAGAAGGTGGGGTCGAGATGGTTCGTCGCCTCGTCGAGGTTGAGCAGCGCCTTGCCGATCATGGACATCTCGGCCGGCGGTCGCAGGCCGTGCCGCCCCGACAGGCGGGCGAGCTCGACGAGGACGGCGCCGGCCTGCAGGTCCGGGCCCGCGCCGACCGCGTCGGAGACGAGGTGGGCCACGTCGGTCCGGAACGCGCCGGCGTCGTAGTCGGCCAGCGGGTAGCCCATGTCGGCGAGGACGAGGGCGGCCTCCTCACCGTCCCCGTCGCCGATGGCGAGGAGCAGCTTGACGACCTTGGACTGGATGCGCGGCGGCACCGTCGCGACCATGCCGAGGTCGACCAGCGCAAGACGGTTGTCAACGGTGAGAAGCAGGTTGCCCGGGTGCGGGTCGGCGTGGAGCACTCCGTCGTGGAGGATCATCCGCAGGTAGCAGCGGAACAGCTGCTCGACGATGGGGCGCGTGTCGACCTCGATGAGTCGCAGCGGCCCGACGTCGGTGACCTTCTTCCCCTCGATGAAGCTCATCGTGAGCACGCGCGTGGTTGTGTGGTCGAGCACCGGTGACGGCACGACGAGCAGGTCGTAGTCCTTGGTCAGGTCGTTGAACCGCAAGAGGTTTCGCGCCTCGCGCCGGTAGTCCAGCTCGCCGGCCAGCGACCTGGAGAACTCCCCGAGCAGACGGCTGAAGCCGTACTGTCGCCCGGCGGCGGTGCGCTTGTCGGCGATCTCGGCGAGGGTCGTCAACGTCTTCATGTCCTCCTGGACGGCGGCGCGGGCGTCGGGCCGCTGGATCTTGACGGCGACCTCCCGACCGCTGGGCAGCGTGGCCCGGTGGACCTGCCCGAGGGAGGCGGACGCTAACGGAGTCTCGTCGAAGTCGGCAAACAGATGGCGTATGCCGACCCCGAACTCCTCCTCGACGACCTGTTGGACCTCGGCGAACGAGAACGGCTCGACGCTGTCCTGCAGCTGCGCCAGGGCGGTCGTGTACGCCGACGGCAGGAGGTCGTACCGCGTCGACAACAGCTGACCGAGCTTGATGTACGTCGGGCCCATCGCCTCGAGATCCGCGGTGAAGGACTCCGCCGTCGCGGGGTCTCCCGACGGTGCGTCACCGTCGCCCGCGAACTGGTCGAGGTCGGCGGCCGATGTCAGGTCGGAGCGGCCGTACCGAAGGAGCAGCCGCGCGAGGCGCCCGTAGCGCACTGTCGCCGACGTCGAGATCGATGCCATCAGCGTGACCCGTCCGTGTTCATGGCGACAGCATCCCTCAATGCCGCGCCCCCGGAGCCGCTTCGGGCCTACCGAAGCGCGTCGGGCTGTGAATAATGGCTCGGATGGACGTCCCAGGGGCAGGTGCCGCGGTCGATGCCGGCCACCCGGCCGCCCCATGGCTCGACGACTTCAACAGCCGCGCGGGAGAGTGGCGCCGGGTGCTGGCGGAGGTCATCGGGACGTTCCTCCTCGTCATCGCGGCGGCCGGCGGGGCTGCCCTGCGGGAGGGCGCGGGCTCGCACGTCAGCCGGGCCGCCGAGGTCACCGCTCCCGGGCTCACCGTCATGGCCCTCATCCTCGCGCTCGGCGCGGTGTCGGGTGTCCACCTCAACCCGGTCGTCTCCGTTGCCTTCGCGCTCCGGCGTGAGTTCCCCTGGCGTCGGGTGCCGGGCTACGTCGCCGCGCAGGTGGCGGGGGGACTTCTCGCGGGGGGCTGCCTCCGGCTGCTGCTGGGTGCGGGGTCCACGCTCGGTGCGTCGACGAGCAGCATCGGGCTGTCGGCCGGGGCGAGCGTCCTCGTCGAGGCCGTCCTGACGTTCGGCCTCGTCACGGTCATCCTCGGCACGGCCTCGTCGGCCCAGAACGTCGGCCACCTGTCGGCGATCGCCGTCGGGGGGTACATCGCCGCCGCCGGGCTCTGGGCCGAACCTCTCACCGGGGCGTCGATGAACCCCGCCCGCTCCTTCGGCCCCGCGCTCGCCGCCGTCCACCTCGGCGACCTGTGGATCTACCTCGTCGGACCCACGCTCGGCATGCTCCTCGCCGTTGCCGCCGCCCTCGCCTTTCGCGGCCGTGGTGGAGACGCCGCCGCCGCAAAGGCGGCCCAGGGCAGCTGAGACCCCCCCCCCCGGCCGGCCGGCCCTCAGGGGTCTCCCGTCCCGGCGCCGCCCGTGCCACCCTGGTTCGGTGGGCTGGGGGCCGCCGGGACGCATGAGGAGGAGAGGCCATGAGCGATGAGACGGGGTCCGAGTCGTCCGAAGGCAGGACACGGGGGCCGGGCCGCGGGCCGGCCGCTGCCGTCGTCGTCCTCCTGTCGGCGCTGGCCGTCCTTGCCCGCAGCTGGGGACGGCGCAAGGCTGCCTCGGAGCGCGTGACCGCCGACGAGGCAGACGTGTCCGCCGACGAGGCACACGTGTCCGCGATGGCTGCGGCCGGCGTTCCAGAGGTCCCGCCGACGCCCGCCGAGGCACTGGCCGCCGCGCACGTGATGATCCGTGAACGGTTCGCCGCCGCGCGGGCCGCGCGCGATCTCCCGTCGCGGACGGACCACTTCGCGGCGCTGCTTCGCGAGCTGGCCGCCCACGAGGCTGCCGAGCAGACCGCCTACCACGGTGTCGTCGACGCCCGCCAGCGCCTGGCGGAGGAGGACGAGGCGGCCCGGACGATCGCCCGTCTCGAGCAGCTCGGGGTGGACTCCGAGGCCTACGGGCTCCAGCTCGACCTCATCCGTGAAGGGGTCGAGCGGCACGCCCAGGCCGAGGAGACGCAGGAGATGCCCGAGTTCCTCGACCGGGCCGACCAGCGTCAGCAGCGGCGGTTCGTCGCCCTCCTCAAGGCCGCCCAGAGGATCGCCGGGCAGCTGTCGGGGACCACGTTTGCCGAGATGCACGACGCCGCCCTCGCCACACTGGGCTCCTCCGACGAGGGCTGACCCCTGCTCGCCGCCAGGGCCCGCTCAGCGGTTACGTCGAGCGATCGCGGCCGAGAGGGCCGTCGCGAACCCGCACCACAGCGCGTATGCCGCGAGGCCGGCAGCCTTCCCCCGACCGTGGGGTAGCGCGCGGCGGGCGAGGTCGGTGGCGCTCACCGTCAGGGTCCCGCTCGCGAGTGCCGCTGCGCCGGGCGCGTGGGCTCGGAAGAAGAGACCCGACCACGCGGCGTTCAGGGCCATGTCGGCCAGGAGCGCGCGCTCGTATGACGCGCCCTCGTCGTCTGCGGACTCGCAGACGACCGCGGCGGACACGATGGCGACCTCCGTGTAGAGCGCGCTCCAGACGAGCGGGAAGGCCCACGGAGGTGGCTGCCATCGCGGCGTGGACAGCGACCGGTACCACCGGCTGTCCGGCGTGGTGAGCAGGGATCCGGTGAGGGCGGCCCCGCCGACGATCGCCGCGCTTCGTCGCAGCGACCGCCGCCAACGGGTCGGGTCGATGCCTTCCGTGGCGCGGCTGACCGCCTCGTCGTAGCCCGTCCGGCCTTCAGCCGGTTCCGGCACCAACGACAGCAGGTCGTCCTCACGGCAGACGGCGTCGTGGACGAGGCTGCCGACGAGCGGCCGGGCGATGGCGGCCGGCACGGGGGTGACGAACCCCACCCAGTGGCTTGCGAGCCCGGGGGTGAGCACCGGCACGGTCGCGATGAAGCGCCGGCCCAGCCCGGTGTCGCGGGCGTACCGCCGCATCATCTCGGCGTAGGTGAGCACGTCCGGGCCACCGATGTCGAAGGTCCGGTTGAGGCTCGGATCGAGCGAGGCGGCCTCGGCGAGGTAGTGCACGACATCCGCGGCCGCGATCGGCTGGATCCGGTTGCGTAGCCACTTCGGCGCGACGAAGGCCGGGAGCCGTTCGGTGAGGTGGCGCAGCATGTCGAAGGAGGCCGATCCGTCGCCGAGGACGACGCCGGCCTGGAGGACCGCCGTGGGGACCCCGGAGGCCAGCAGGATGCGACCGACCTCGACGCGGGATGCCAGGTGCGGGCTCAGCGGGCCGTCGGGGTGGAGCCCGCCGAGGTAGACGATCCGCCGGACGTCGCTGGCAGCCGCCGCGGCCGCGAAGGTCTGCGCCATGGCACGGTCACGTCGGACGAAGTCACCGTCACCGTCCATGGAGTGCAGGAGGTAGTAGGCGACGTCGGCCCCGGCGAGCACCGTGCGGAGGTCGGTCCCGTCGGTGGCGTCCCCCGGGGCGACCTCGACCCGGTCCAGCCACTCGGCGCCGTTGAGCCGGCGCTCGTCGCGGGTCAGGACGCGGACCCGCCAGCCGCGCTCAAGGAGGGCGGGCACGAGGAGACCGCCGATGTAGCCGGTGGCCCCGGTGACGAGGGCAAGGCCGCGGGAAGCGTCGGGAGAGCTGGACATCAGGATCCGATCCGGAGGGCGGTTGGCAGGAGGAGGAGCATGCCGAGCGACCACGTGATGTGCGTGATGATCGGCCCGAGAACGCCACCGGTGACCCGGCGCTGGAGGCCGGTGACGAGACCGAGGGCGGGCGCCGCGAGGACGAGCAGCGGGATACCGGAGCCGAGCGACGTGAGGACATAGAGGGCGGTGCTCACGGCGACCGCGTGTCGCCGGCCGATGGCGGCATACAGGGCGCCCCGGAAGTACAGCTCCTCGGCGACGCCGTTGACCGCCGTGAGGAGAGCCACGAGCAGCAGCGAGCCGAGCCGAGCGTGGTCCAGCAGGCGCTCGACGGGATCTCGCAACGGCGGGATGCGGCCGAGGACGAGAGCTCCGACGAGGAAGACTCCGACGAGCAGGGCGCCGAGCGCGAGGGACTGGACGACGGGCCGTGCCGGGTCGGTCCCGGCCCGGGTATGGGCGCGCCCCAGATGGAGCGGCCCCGAGGCGAATGCGCCCCCCGTCCAGACGGCGGCGAGTCCGGCCGTGGCCGCGTAGAAGGCGGGGTCGCCGCCCGGGATCCGCAGCGCGACGGCGAGCACGGTCGAACCGACGAGGAACGTCGCGGCCGCAACGACCCGCCGACGCCGCAGGGCCCGGTCGCCTTCCCCATGGTCACGCGCGACCGGGTCGACGAGGGCAGCGACGGCGAAGCGGCGCAGCTCGGCGCACGGGCCGGCGATCACGTCGCCGGCCCTGTCGCGTAGCGCTCGAGGGCGGCGACGGTCAGGGGCAGGTCGGCAGGCAGTCGCGCTGCCCCGATGAGCGCGGCCAGATCGGTGTGCGCCCCGCGACCGCCGAGGGCCAGGGGCCAGGTGGCGGCAAGGCGGGCCAACGCAGCGACGTTCGACTCGATGGGGACGCGCCGGCTGGCGGAGATGACGACGACCCGGGGAGCGACGGCCTCCGCGGCCTGCGCGATCGCCCCCGGCGGGGTGTCCGCGCCGAGAAACCGGACGCACCATCCCCGGCGCGACAGGAGGACGGCGAGGACGAGAAGGGGGATGTCATGGTGCTCCTGCGGCGGGCACGCGAGGACCGCGGAGGGTCGCCCGTCGCTCGGGTGCTCGAGACCGCGCGCGGCGATGCTCCGCCGCAGCAGCTGGCTCGCGAAGTGCTCGTGGGCGATGCTGAGCTCGCCCGCCGCCCACTGCCCACCGAGGTGCTCGAGGTAGCCCATGACGACATGGGTCACCGCGTCGTCAAGACCCACGAGGTCGATCGCCTCGTCCATCGCGCCGAGCAGTGCCGGGGCATCGAACCGTCGGACGGCGTCGTCGATGCGCGCGATGAGCGCGGGAACGTCCTCGCCCGTTGCCGTCGTTCGGGCAGGACGACCGTCGCCGCCTCGGACCTGGGCGACGGCGTCCGAGATGGCGACCCCCCTGGTTCGCAGCGCGAGGACCCGTCGCCCGAGGTGTTCGTCGTCCGAGGTGTAGAGGCGGTAGCGGCCGGCCGACCGGGACGGGGAGAACAGGCCGTAGCGCCGCTCCCAGACCCGAAGGACGTCCGCGGAGACCCCGAGGCGCTCGGCAAGCTCGCCGATGCGCAGGGTCCCAGGAGTGTCCACGTCGCCACCGTAGCGCGTCGGCACAACATTGGACAAACATTTGACATCCCTGGTCAGCAGGCGGATTCTGACGTCACCGACCAGGAGAGAACCCCATGCTGACCGTGCATCGCACCGTGACGACAACGACCCCGCCCGACCGGACGACCGCCTACCTCGCCGACTTCGAGAACGCGACCGAGTGGGACGCGGGCACGCTGTCGTGCGCCCGTACTCGCGGCGACGGGAGACCAGGGACCGTGTACCGCAACGTCTCGCGCTTCGCCGGCCGGGAGGTGGCCCTGGACTACACCGTCGAGTCCCTCACCGATGATGGGATCGTCCTCGTCGGCCGCAACCGGACGACGACGAGCACCGACAGGATCACCGTCCGCCCGCACGGGGCGGGCTCGGAGGTGGACTACCGCGCCGAGCTCAGCCTCAGCGGGCCGGCCAGGTTCGTCCAGCCCGTCGTGGGACTGCTCCTCGAACGACTCGGCGACCGTACTGCCGCCACGCTTCGTCAAGCCTTGGACCACCTGTGACGAGCCTCCTCTGGCTCCGTCGCGACCTGCGCAGGGCAGACCACCCGGCGTTGGGAGCTGCCGCGAAGGACGGCCCCGTCGTCGTCGCCTTCGTCGTCGACCCCGCCGTGTGGACGGCGGCCGGCGCCGCCCGCCGAGCGTGGCTCGCGACGACCCTTCGCGCCACCGCGGCGGCATACGACGGGCGGCTCGTCCTTCGCCTCGGTGACCCGCGGGACGTTGTGCCGGCTCTCGCGCGGGAGGTCGGCGTGCGGTCCGTCCACGTCTCTCGCGAGACGACCCCGTTCGGGCGCCGCCGGGACGCGGTCGTGCAGGAGGCGCTGCGCGCCACGGGAGTCGCCTGGGTTGAGACCGGGTCGCCGTATGCCGTCTCCCCCGGCCTGGTCCGCACGGGGGACGGCGGGCCCTACCGGGTGTTCACCCCGTTCAGCCGGGCCTGGGCCCGGCACGGCTGGCCCGAGCCGGCACGCCGGCCCGCTGGCCGCCGGCTCGCCGACGTCCCGTCCGACCCCCGGGCGTGGGCCGTCGTCGGTGACGCGGCCTCGGCGGCAGGGCCGGTCCTGCCGCCGGCCGGGGAGGCAGCCGCGCTCCGGCGTTGGAGCGAGTTCCTCGACGAGGGGCTCGCGGCGTACGAGGAAGAGCGCGACCGCCCCGACCTCGACGGCACCTCACGGATGTCTGCCTACCTCACGCTCGGCGTCGTCCACCCGCGGACCCTGCTCGCCGACCTCGCCGAGCGCCGCGGCCCGGGCCCCGAGCGGTTCCGCACGGAGCTGGCGTGGCGGGAGTTCTACGCCGATGTGCTGTGGCACCGCCCGGACAGCGCATGGTCGGACCTTCGGACGACGTTGCGGCACCTGGAGTACGACGACGCCGACGAGGCGCAGACGGCCTGGCGCGAGGGGCGCACGGGCTTCCCGTTCGTCGACGCCGGCATGCGCCAGCTCGCCGCGACCGGATGGATGCACAACCGGCTGCGGATGGTCACGGCGAGCTTCTTCACCAAGGACCTGCACGGCTCGTGGCCCGCCGGAGCGCGGCACTTCCTCGACCACCTCATCGACGGGGACATCGCCTCGAACAACCAGGGCTGGCAGTGGGTCGCCGGCACGGGAGCTGACGCGAGCCCGTACTTCCGGGTGTTCAACCCGGTCCGGCAGGGGGTCGCGCACGACCCCGAGGGTGACTTCGTCCGCCGCTGGGTCCCTGAGCTGCGCCACCTTGCCGGACCCGCGGCCCACGAGCCGTGGCGGCAGGACGACGGCTACGCGCACGGCTACCCGCGACGGATCGTCGACCACGACGCGGAACGCCTCGACGCCCTTCGGCGCTACCGACAGGTCCCGGCATGACCTCGGGCAGCGGACGGCGCCGCGTCGCCGTCATCGGAAGCGGTGTGTCCGGGCTCCTCGCCGCCCACGTGCTCTCCCGGACCGACGACGTCACCCTCTTCGAGAGCGACTCCCGGCTCGGCGGCCACGCGCACACCCACGACGTCGAGGTCGACGGGCGCACGCTCGCCGTCGACACCGGGTTCATCGTCCACAACGAGCGCACGTACCCCACCCTGCTGCGTCTGTTCGCCGAGCTCGGCATCACCACCCAGGAGACCGACATGAGCATGTCCGTCTCCTGTCCGCAGGACGGGATCGAGTATGCCGGCGGCCAGGGACTGCGCGGCCTGCTCCCGTCATGGCGCACCCTCGGGAGGGTGGCGTACCTGCGGATGCTCGGCGAGGTCGCCCGGTTCCACCGCGCGGCGGCCCGGGTCCTCGCGTCGCCTCACGAGGGCGCCGGTGCCGAGGCCCTGACCCTCGGCGAGTTCCTCGACCGGAACGGGTTCTCCGAGGACTTCCAGCGCTGGTTCATGACACCGCTCGTGGCGGCGGTCTGGTCGTGCGAGCCCGCTGCGGCTCCGGACTACCCTGCGCGGCACCTGTTCACCTTCCTCGACCACCACGGGATGCTCGGCGTCCTCGGCTCTCCGCCCTGGCGCACGGTGACCGGCGGCTCGCGCGCCTACGTGGAGGCCGTCGCGGCCGGGCTGCACGAGATCCGGCTCGGCACGCCCGTCCTCGGCGTGACCGAGCTCGCCGACGGCGTCCTGCTCGACCTCGGCGGCGGTCGCCGGGCCGCATACGACGCGGTCGTCGTCGCCACCCACGCACCCCAGGCGCTGGCCATGCTGACCAACCCGACCGACCGGCAGCGGGACGTCCTCGGCGCCTTCGGCTACCAGACCAACGTCGCCCGGCTGCACACCGACACGAGCCTGCTCCCCCGGCACCGCCACGCGCGGGCCTCGTGGAACTACCTCGTCCCGGAGCGGGACCGTCCGGGGGAGGTCGTCGTGACGTACGACCTGACCCGGCTTCAGCGGCTCACGGCCGCCAGCGGCACCCGGCTCCTGCTGACCCTCGGCGGCTCGGACCTCGTCGACCCCGACCGCGTCGTGGCGACCATGTCCTACGCCCACCCGCTCTTCACCACGGATGCCGTTGCGGCACAACGTGACCTGCCGAGCATCAACACCGACCGCCTCGCCTTCGCGGGGGCCTACCACGGGTGGGGCTTCCACGAGGACGGCGCGCTGTCGGGGCTGCGCGCGGCGGAGCGGCTGGGCGGGACGTGGGAGGCCGAACCGCGCCCGGCCGCGAAGGGGACGCCGGCCTCCCAGCCGATGCCCGTCCTCTACGAGACCACCATCCGGCACCAGCGCACGGCGCCGGTGCGGCACGCGTTCACCCACCGCTCCTACACGTGGCTCGTCGACCTCGACCACCTGCCCGACCACGGGCTCCTCGGCCGGTTCGCGGCCCGCGACCACATCGGGGACCCTGAGCGCTCCATCCGGACCAACATCGACACCTTCCTTGCCGCACACGGGGTCGACCTCGCCGGCGGCACGATCCTCATGCTCGCCCAGGCCCGCGTCGCCGGCTTCTGCTTCAACCCGATCACCGTCTTCTGGTGTCACGACGGGACCGGCCGGCTGGCCGGCGTCGTCGTCGAGGTGCACAACACCTATGGTGACCGCCACGCGTATCTCGTCAGGCCCGACGCGAACGGACGGGCGAGCGTGGACAAGGCGCTCTACGTCTCACCGTTCAACGACGTCTCCGGCCGCTACCGTCTGCACCTGCCGCCCCCGGGGGAACGGCTGTCCATGGGAGTCGTCCTCGAGCGGGACGGTATGCCGCCCTTTGTCACGACCGTCCGGGGACGGGCGCTGCCGGCCAGCAGGTCCGCCGTTAGGCGCCTCGCGCTGCACCATCCGTGGGAACCTGTGGTCGTGGCAGCACGGATCCGGTGGCAGGGGGTCAGGCTGTGGGCCAAGCGGCTTCCGGTCGTTGACCGACCGGTCCACCCCGACCAGCCCGGCGCAGGCGCCCAGGGACACGTCGACGCCTCGGCGTGGCCCGACGTCGCCCGCGTCCCCCACGGCCCCCGCGCCGCGGTCGCCGGAGGCGTCGCCGAGCGGCTGTTCCGCGGCATCGTGCGCAGCCTCGACCTACGCGTCGAGCTCCCGGACGGCTCGACCCTCGGCCGTCAGCAGGACCGAGGACCGTTGCCACTGATGAGAGTCCACCGACCCACGGCTCTCTTCCGGCGAGTGGGGGCCGATGGCCTCATCGGGTTCGGGGAGTCCTACCTCGCCGGTGACTGGGACGCCGACGACCTCGCCGCGGTCCTCGGTGTCTTCGCGGCACGCCTGGACCGCCTCGTGCCCAGGCCGCTGCAACGGTTGCGGGCGGCCTACGTCGCGCGTCACCCCGAGACCGAGCGGAACACCCCGGAGGGCTCCCGGACCAACATCGCCCGCCACTACGACCTGTCGAACGAGCTCTTCGCCGCGTTCCTCGACCCCTCGATGACGTACTCGAGCGCCCTGTTCGGCGACCTCCTCGGCGCGGGGCGCTACAGGCCGACGCGGGCCGACCTCATGAGCGCCCAGCACGCGAAGATCGACCGCCTCCTCGACCGGGCCGGCGTCCGGGACGGATCCCGGCTGCTCGAGATCGGCACGGGCTGGGGTGAGCTGGCCATCCGGGCGGCGCGTCGCGGCGCGGTCGTCCGCTCCGTGACGCTGTCCCGCGAGCAGCGAGACCTCGCCCGGGCCCGCGTCGAGCGCGCCGGCCTCGGCGACCGGGTCCGGATCGAGCTCCTCGACTACCGCTCCGTCGAGGGACGGTACGACGCCGTCGTGTCCGTCGAGATGGTCGAGGCCGTCGGCCTGGACTACCTCCCGGACTACTTCGCGACCATCGAGCGGGTGCTCGCCCCCGGGGGGCGCGTTGCCCTGCAGGCGATCACGATGGACGACCGGCGTATGCGCCAGACACGGCACACGTACACGTGGGTCCACAAGTACGTCTTCCCCGGCGGTCTCATCCCGTCGGCCGAGGCCCTGTCCCGGGCCGCCGCGCGGAGCGGGCTGGTCCCCGGCGAGTCGTTCGCCATGGGCCCGCACTACGCGGAGACACTGCGGCTCTGGGACGAGGAGTTCCTCGCCCGCTGGCCCGAGGTGGCCAGGCTCGGCTTCGACGAGGTGTTCCGGCGGATGTGGCACTTCTACCTGTGCTACAGCAGGGCCGGGTTCGACAGCGGCTACCTCGACGTGCAGCAGCTGGTCCTCACGCGCGCACACGAGCGCGCGATGCCTCTCGCGCAGGCCATCCGGGCGAGCGCATGACCACCGGCGACACCCCGCCCGCGTGGGCACGCGGCCTCGACACGGTCCTCGACCGTTCGGTGGTCCTCGGCTACTCGAAGATCGGGTATGCCATCCGCCGCCACCTCCCCGGATGGCCCGTGGACCCGTCGCCAGGGGCCCTGGACGGGTGCCACGTCGCCGTCACGGGGGCCTCGTCGGGGCTGGGCCGTGCCCTGGCCGCGGGCTTGGCGCGGCTCGGCGCTGACGTGCACCTCGTCGTGCGGGACGCGGACAAGGGCGGGCGAACCGTCGCCGAGCTCGCCCGGGAGACCGGGTCCGGTCGCCTTGACGTGTGGCGCTGCGACGTGAGCGACCTCGAGAGTGTCGCCGCGTTCACCAAGGCCTTCCTCGGGACCGGCGTGCCGCTGCACGGACTCGTGCACAACGCCGGCGCGATGCCGCCGGAGTGGACCGCGTCGGCCCAAGGCCACGAGCTGTCGATGGCACTGCACGTGCTGGGACCCGTCCGGATGACCGAGGACCTGCTTCCGCTGCTCAGCGCGGACGGCGACGCCCGCGTCGTCCTCGTGAGCTCGGGTGGCATGTATGCCCAGCCGCTGGAGGCCGACGACCTCGACTTCCACGACGGTGACTACCGCCCGACGGCGGCCTACGCGCGGAGCAAACGGGCGCAGGTCGAGCTCCTACCGATGCTCAGCCGTCGCTGGGCGCCGGCGGGGGTCGCCGTCTGGGGCACCCATCCGGGATGGGCCGCGACCCCCGGGGTCACCGAGTCGATCCCGGCGTTCGCGCGGTTGGCCGGTCCGATCCTGCGCGCCCCCGACAAAGGCGCCGACACCGTCACGTGGCTCATGGCGACCCACCCCCGCCCGCCCAGCGGGGGTCTGTGGCACGACCGGCGCGAACGTCCCACGAGCTACCTGGCGCGGACGACGGCCCATGCGGGCGATGTGGAGCAGCTGTGGGACTGGGTTGGCCGGGAGGCGGGGATCATGACAGAGGACCCGACATGAGGGGCGCGCTTGCGCCTCCTTCGCGGCGGACGCCGGCGGACTGGCTGGCCGAGCCGCGTTGCGTCGAGTTCCTCCGGGAGCGCCACCTCATGACGTTGAGCACGGTCACGGCCGACGGCGCTCCGCACGTCGTCCCCGTCGGCGCCACGATGGACTTCCCGACCGCGACGGCACGTGTCATCACGTCGGAGGGCTCCGTGAAGGTGCGCAACCTCCGGCAAGCGGGCCCGCCCGGCGCGCCGGCGAGCCTGTGCCAGGTCTCCGGTCGTCACTGGGTCACCGTGTCCGGTCGTGCGACGGTCAGCGCCGACCCCGACGAGGTCCGGGACGCCGAGCTCCGCTATGCCGTCCGCTACCGGACCCCACGCCCCAACCTCCGCCGGGTCGTCATCATCCTTCGGGTCGACAAGATCATGGGGTCGTTGTGAGACATGGCTCGGGTCACCACAGCGGGACACCGGGGCGGGTCATCCTGGCCGCCTTGGCTGTGGTCCTCGCCTGGCTCGCCATCGGTGGGGTCGGCGGCCCGGCCGTCGGCAACCTGTCCGCGCTGCAGAAGAACAACAACTCGGCCTTCCTACCCGGGGACGCGGAGTCGACCAAGGCCGCCGACATCGTGGCCCGGATGACGAGCACCACCACGCTGCCGCTCATCGTCGTCGGTGCTCGCTCCCGGGGCCTCAGCCCGGGCGACCTCGCCATCGCGAGAACGTTCGCCGCATCCATCCCGCGGCAGAGGCTGCCGCTCGGGTCCGGGGCGACTATCGGCGACTACCTGACAAGGGCCCCTGTCGCCACCGTGCCGAGCACGGATGGCAAGGCTTTCCTCATCATCGTCCCGCTCGACGGCGAGAAGGTGTCGACGGCGGTCGGCGGGACCACCCCAGTCGCCGCGATCGGTGAGCGACTGCGAGGCGCCGTGGCGACCGACCTGCGGACCAGGGGCCTGACGGCATACGTCACCGGCCCGGCCGGCTTCATCTCCGACCTCGTCAACGCGTTCAAGGGCATCGACGGGATCCTCCTGCTCGTCGCGCTCGGCGTCGTGCTCGTCATCCTCCTGCTCGTCTACCGCAGCCCGGTGCTGCCGTTCGCCGTCCTCCTGACCTCGACGTTCGGACTGTCCGCGGCCGGTCTCGTCGTCTACCGCGTGGCCGAGCGCGGGTGGATCACGGTGTCCGGTCAGAGCCAGGGGATCCTGTCGATCCTCGTCATCGGTGCCTCGACGGACTACGCGCTCCTGCTCGTCTCCCGCTACAGGGAGGAGCTGCGTGAGCAGGAGTCGCCATGGCTCGCGATGCGCCGCGCCTGGCGGGCGACCGCCGTGCCGATCGTCGCCAGTGCCGCCACGGTGATCCTCGGCCTCCTCGCGCTGACGCTTGCCTCCCTCAACAGCACCTCCAGCCTGGGCCCCGTCGGCGCCCTCGGCATCCTCGGGGCACTCCTCTCCGCCCTGACCTTCCTGCCCGCGATCCTCGTCCTCGGCAGGCGCTGGGTTCTGTGGCCGTCCATCCCGCACGTCGACCACGTCCACCGCGCCGACGCCCTCGAGTCCTCCCGTGGATGGGGCCGCGTCGCGGCCTTCGTCGGCCGCCGGGCGCGCGCCACCTGGGTGGTCACCGCGCTGGTCCTTCTCGTCGCCGCGTCCTTCCTGCCCTCCCTCAAGGCAGACGGGATCGCAGAGTCCGACGTCTTCCTCACCAAGGTCGACTCGGTGAAGGGTCAGGCCCTCCTCGCCGAGCACTTCGACGCCGGGTCGGGCAGCCCGCTCGAGGTCGTCGCCGCGCCGGCCAAGGCGGCGGAGGTCGCGGCGATCCTCGGACGTGAGAAGGGTCTGGCCTCACCGTTCCTCGGGCTCACGCCAGGCGGACCGGCACCAGTCGTCGACGGACACGTGCTCCTTCAGGCGACCCTCGCCGAGGCGGCCGACTCACCGTCCGCGGCCGACACGGTCCGGCGCGTACGCACCGACGTCCGTGCCGTCGACCCGACCGCCCTGGTCGGTGGCCAGACCGCGCAGGCGCTCGACGTGCGGACCGCGGCTCAGCGCGACCTTCGCGTCGTGGCTCCGGCGATCATCGCCGTCGTCTTCCTCGTGCTCGTCCTGCTGCTGCGTGCCCTCATCGCGCCACTGATCCTCATCCTCGCCAACGTCCTGTCCTTCGCCGCGACGATGGGGGTCTCCGCGCTGGTCTTCAACCATGTCTTCCACTTCCCCGGTGGAGACCCGACCACGGTGCTCTACGGGTTCGTGTTCCTCGTGGCTCTCGGCGTCGACTACTCGATCTTCCTCATGACGAGAGCCCGCGAGGAAACGGCACGCGTCGGCCCCCGCCGTGGAACCCTCATCGCCCTCGCCGTCACCGGTGGGGTCATCACGAGCGCCGGGATCGTCCTCGCCTCGACGTTCGCCGCGTTATCGGTTCTACCGCTGCTCTTCCTCGCCCAGATCGCCTTCATCGTCGCCTTCGGTGTCCTGCTGGATACGCTCGTCGTCCGCAGCCTCCTCGTCCCCGCGTTGTCCTTCGAGCTCGGACGCTGGACCTGGTGGCCCGGCCGCTTGGCGGGCCGCGTCGACGACGCGCGCTGAGTCGCTTAGGTGCGCCGAGGCGGTCACCGGCATCGAAGGTTCCGCGTGTCGGAAGCGTCGCCTGCGGGTGCTGCCGCGGCGCCGACGCCCCGGATCGCATGGTCCTGCTCGGGCAAGCACTCGGCAGCGTCACGAGTCGGGTTCGCGGTCATCACGTCGATCTCCCCCAGTCAGACCTTCGTAGGTCTCCTGACGGATCACGCGGTGGGCGCCTCACATCACGACGCCGCGCCCAGCAGCGAACTCCTCGTACTCCACGTCCATGGACTCAACTCTGGCAAGCTGCCTGGAGTGAACCATGGGGACAGAAGCCTGCGCGAGGGGCTTTACGAGAGTCTGATCACGCGCGCACTGGAGAAGCGCCTGGCGGAGATCTCGGCAGTCGATGTTCACCGGCGACCGATCGACGAGGCGGACGAGCCGGACGTTCTCGCACGGCACGTTCGCGATGTCACCCTGCGAGTCCTACGCCAAGAGCGGGACCCAGGACGTCGGCTGGCGCTGGTCAACCGACTCGTCGGGGAACTGGGCGCTTCTGACGAATCACTTTCAGCTGCGGGGCAACTCCTCGCACTTGTCCTACCGGCCGTGCCTGGCACCGTGGTTCGTGCGCTTCGTGAGCGGCCGTCTACCCCTCTTTCCGACTCGGCACTGCTCACCAACGCGCCCGGTGAGCCGGGAGTGGGCCATGAGATTCGCGCCGAGCTGTCGAGTGCCGACCGGGTCGACATCATCATGGCCTTCGTCAAGTGGTACGGCTTGCGCCTCTTCGAGGACCGGCTCGAGACAGCCCACGAGCGTGGCACCCCCCTTCGCCTCATCACGACGACCTACATGGGAGCCACCGAGCGGGCGGCCCTGGATCGGCTCGTCAGGGACTTCGGGGTGGAGGTCAAGGTCCAGTACGACGATCAACGAACGCGGCTCCACGCGAAGGCCTGGCTCTTCCGGCGCAACACCGGCTTCGACACGGCCTACGTCGGCTCCAGCAACCTCTCCCGCGCAGCGATGCTCGATGGCGTCGAGTGGAACGTGCGCCTGTCATCCGTGTCCACGCCTGCCGTGCTGCAGAAGTTCCTCGCGACATTCGACAGCTACTGGAACGACCCGACCTTCGAGAGCTATGACCCCGACGCCGACCGCGACAAGCTCGACGACGCGCTGGCCGAAGCGGCCGGCAAGCGGCTCAACGACAGGGTGACCCTGACGCTCTCGGGCCTGGAGGTCCGCCCGTACCCCTACCAACAGGAGATGCTCGACCAGCTCGAGGTCGAGCGCGTCGTTCATGGCCGCCACCGGAACCTCTTGGTCGCGGCGACCGGGACCGGAAAGACGGTCGTCGCCGCGCTGGACTACCGTCGCCTGGCGGCCGATGCCCCGACGCTTCCGGGACTGCTCTTCGTCGCGCACCGGCGCGAGATCCTGCAGCAGTCCTTGCGCATCTACCGCGAGGTTCTGGCCGACGCGAACTTCGGCGAGCTCTACGTGGACGGTCGTCGCCCCGAGCGCTGGGGGCATGTCTTCGCTTCGGTGCAGTCTCTGTCGGCGTACGGCATCACGAACATCCCCGCGGGGGCCTACCGAGTGGTCGTTATCGACGAGTTCCACCACGCAGAGGCGAAGACGTACAAAAGGATCCTCGAGCACCTCACCCCCCGTGAGCTGCTAGGCCTGACAGCCACCCCCGAGCGCGGCGACGGCCTCGACGTGCGGTCCTTCTTCGGTGGCCGCACTGCGGCCGAGCTCCGCCTGTGGGATGCCCTCAAGGCCGACCTGCTGACCCCGTTCCACTACTTCGCCGTCGCGGACGGGATGGACATGACCCGG
>JAJXUB010000076.1 GCA_021783215.1 Actinomycetes bacterium
CGACGGCATCGCGGCCGTGCGGGCCGAGCAGGACCGGGTCCTGACCAGCAGGCCTTCCAGGCTTTCGGGCGGCCTGCTCGACCGGGTCGGACTGGCACGCCTCACCGACGTCACCGAGCTGGTCCGCCGCCCGGGCAGCCCATGCGTCCTTCGTGAGGGCCCCGGCGACGGGCGGCTCACCGTCCTCCTCGGCGACCGGACCCTGGAGGCGCCCGCGTGGCTCCGCCCGGCCCTCGAGGTCCTCGCCCGACGGGAGACGCTGGTGCCCGCGGACCTCGCCGACCTCCTTGACGCGCAGAGCAGACTCGTCCTGTGCCGACGGCTCATCCGCGAAGGGCTCCTTCGGATATCCCCGTGACCGCGTTCCGCTGCTCGGTCGCCGCGACCGCGCGAGGCGACGCGCTGGCCGGGACCGCGTCGACGGTGCGTGCCTTCCTCCTCCTCGAGGAAGCGGGACCCTGGGGTCGCACCGCGTGGCGCGATGCGCGGCTGCCCGAGGGCCTCGGCGCCGAGGTGACCCGCAGGAGCGCCAGCGCCGGCGTCCGTCCCCTGCTGATCCGTCAGGACTCACGACGCCACCAGCGCGTGCGGAGGCTGTTCACGGCATACGTCGACCCGGCCGGGCCGGCCTGGGTCGAGGCCGGTGAGGTGGACGACCCACGGGCCGTCCTCGACCTCGACCTCGACGGGCTCGGGGCCGGGCGCACGAGCGGTCTGGACCGATGGGCCGAACCGGTCTTCGCCGTCTGCGTCCACGGACGACACGACACGTGCTGCGCCGAACGGGGGCGCCCGGTCCTCCACGCGCTGACGGACGCCGAGCCCGAGGCGACCTGGGGCGTCTCCCACATCGGCGGGGACCGCTACGCGGGCAACCTCCTCGTGCTGCCCGGCGGCCTCTACTACGGGCGCCTCGACCCGGCCCGCGCCGTCACCGTCGCCGCGCAGTTCCGGTCGGGGCACCTCGACCTCGACCGGCTGCGCGGTCGTTCGTGCTGGCCCATGCCGGTCCAGGCAGCCGAGATCGCCCTCCGCCGGCGGCTCGAGGCGACCGCCCTCGAGGCAGTACGGCTCGTCGGGCATACCGGCGACCCCGACCGGGTGACCGCGCGGTTCGCGACGGACCGCGGCATGTGGGAGGTCGGCGTCGAGGCGGTCCGGTCCGCGCCGACGGCCTTGACCTGCCACGCCGGCTCACTGTCCCCGGACGTGCACTGGACGCCGAGATCGATCCGCCCCTCGGGTTCCACCGGGGCGCCGGTGGGGTGATAGTGGACGTATGCAGGTACGTCCGCCAGCGGTCGCGGGCCTGTTCTACCCCGGGGACCGAGCGGAGCTCACGGCGATGGTCGACGCCCTGCTCTCCGACGCCCGGGCGCAGCCACCTGCCGACGGAACCGTCGCCGGGACGACCGCCTTCGTCCTGCCCCACGCCGGGTACGTCTACTCGGGGTCGACGGCGGCGCTCGGCTACGCCGTCCTGGAGACACTCGCCGACCGGGTCCGTCGCGTCGTCCTTCTCGGACCGACCCATCGTGTCCCCGTCGCCGGCCTGGCCCTGCCGGAGGCGGACGCCTTCGAGACCCCGCTCGGGCTCGTTCCCGTCGTCGAGCCCGACCGCGCCGTCCGCTCGGCCCACCCGGCCATCGTCGACCGCGCCGATGTCCACCTCCTCGAGCACTCCCTCGAGGTGCACGTCCCGTTCCTCCAGCGGGTCCTCCCCGACGGGTTCGAGCTCATGCCGTTCGCCGTCGGACAGGCCGGTCCCGAGGTCGTGGCCGGCGTCATCGACGCCGTGGCGTCCGACCCCGGGACGGTCGTCATCGTCAGCTCGGACCTCTCGCACTACCACGCGTACGCCGAGGCTCGGGCGATCGACGGGAGGACGATCCGTTCCGTGCTGGCCCTGGACCCGGCGATCGGGCACGACCAGGCGTGTGGTGCCACGCCGCTCAACGGGCTCCTGACCCGCGCCGCACGCACGCACGCACGCGTCGCACTCCTCGGCGCATGCAGCTCGGGCGACACGGCCGGCGACAGGCGGAGGGTGGTGGGGTATGCCGCGTTCCGGTTCTCCGGCGCCGCTGCCGCCTGACGCCGGGCTCGTCCTCTGCCCGCTTGCCCGGTCGGCCATCGCCCGGCGCCTGGGGGCCGCGCCCGTGGCGCCCTCGGAGGCGAGATGGCTGGACGCCCCGGGCGCCTCCTTCGTCACCCTCACCCACGACGGACGCCTCCGCGGGTGCATCGGGTCCCTGACCGCCCACATGTCGCTTCGCGACGACGTGGCCCACAACGCCGTCGCCGCGGCCTTCCACGACCCGCGCTTCGCCCCCGTCCGGGCGGGCGAGCTCGCTGGCCTGCGCATCGAGGTGTCCGTCCTCACCGACCCCGTCCCGCTGCCCGTCGCCGACGAGCGGGACGCCGCCGCTCGGCTGCGTCCCGGCGTCGACGGGGTCGTTCTCGAAGGCGGCGGGCGACGCGCGACCTACCTCCCGCAGGTGTGGGAGCAGATCCCCGACCCCCATGCCTTTCTCGCCAGCCTGCGCGTCAAGGCCGGGCTGCCGCGGGACTGGTGGGGTCCGGACCTGCGGCTGAGCACCTACGAGGTGACGGCCTTCGACGAGGAGGAGGCAGCATGACCGACGAGACGGCATACCCGGCGAAGTACGGAATCAGGCTGCCGGACGGTCGAGTCCAGTGCGACGCGTGTCCCCGGGCGTGCCGGCTCCATGAGGGCCAGCGCGGGTTCTGCTTCGTGCGGATGCGTGAGGGCGACCGGCTCGTCCTGACGACCTATGGCCGCTCGTCGGGGTTCTGCATCGACCCCATCGAGAAGAAGCCGCTCAACCACTTCCTCCCCGGCACGAGCGTCCTGTCGTTCGGGACGGCGGGATGCAACCTCGGCTGCACGTTCTGCCAGAACTGGGACATCTCGAAGGCCCGGGAGATGGACCGGCTCATGGACACCGCCTCGCCGGCGGCACTGGCGCGCGCCGCCCGGGACTGGGACTGCGCGAGCGTCGCCTACACGTACAACGACCCGGTCGTCTTCAACGAGTATGCCGTCGACGTGGCGGTCGCCTGTCGGGAGAACGGGACTCGCAATGTCGCCGTCACAGCCGGGTACGTCGCGGGGGACGCGCGGCGGGACCTCTTCGCCGTCATGGACGCGGCGAACGTCGACCTCAAGGCGTTCACGGAGGACTTCTACCGGCGCGTCACAGGGTCCCACCTGGCGCCGGTCCTCGACACGATCGCCTACCTTGTCCACGAGAGCGACGTGTGGGTCGAGCTGACCACGCTGCTCATCCCGGGCCTCAACGACTCCGAGGAGGAGCTGCGGTCGATGTTCCGATGGGTGATGGCCGAGCTCGGCCCCGATGTCCCGCATCACCTGACGGCGTTCCACCCCGACCATCGCCTCCGGATGATCGGCCCGACTCCCGTCTCAACCGTTCGCCGGGCCCGGGCGGTCGCGCTCGAGGAGGGCCTGCACTTCGTCTACACGGGGAACGTCGACGACGTCTCCGGCGGCGTGACGTCGTGCCTCGGATGCGGCACACCCCTGATCGAACGCGACGGCTACACCATCCTCGCCTACCGGCTGACGAGCGAGGGCCGGTGCCCGCGGTGCGGCGTGGCGCTGCCCGGCCGGTTCGCGGAGTCGGTGGGCGACTTCGGGCCGCGTCGGATCCCCGTCCGGATCGGGCAGTAGCGCTCGGACTCAGCCGGAAGCCAGCGGCAGTGTCACGGTGAACCTCGCCCCTGCGCCGAGTCCCGGCGACGCGGCGGTCAGGGTTCCGCCGTGGGCCTCGGCGATGCGCCGGGCGATCGTCAGCCCGATGCCGGAGCCGCCGTCACCGGCTCCCTGACCCGCGGGTCGGCGCCGTCCCGGGACCCGGTAGAAGCGCTCGAAGACACGGTCGAGGTCATCCGGTGCGATCCCCTCGCCCGTGTCCGTGACCGTCGCGACGGCATACGGCCCGTCCGCTGCGACGCGCACCGTGACGGACCCGCCCGCGGGGGTGGCCCGCAGGGCGTTGCCGACAAGGTTGGTCGCGACCTGGGCGATGCGGTCGGGGTCGGCGTCGACGAGGACGGGTGCGCTGGTCGGGTCGATCGTCAAGGCGATCTCGGCGTCGGCTGCCTGTGGGCGCAGCCGTTCCGCCGCCGCGGACACCACCTCGCAGAGGTCGACCCGGCGGGTCGCCATGACGAGCCGGCCCTCTTCGGCGCGCGACAGGGACGAGAGGTCGTCCGCCAGCCGGTGCAGGCGGCGCGTCTCCGCCGCGAGGGCCGCAAGGGCCTCCGGCGTCCGGGGGACGACGCCGTCGACCATCCCCTCGAGGTTTCCGTCGATGACGGTCAGGGGCGTCCTCATCTCGTGTGCCACCTCGCCGAGCAGCCGGGTCCGTCGGGCCTCGGTGTCCCGCAGGGACGCCGCAAGGGTGCGGACGTCCCCCGCGAGGTCGTCGAGCTCCCGAGTTCCCGCCGTGGGCACGTCGACGGCATACCGGCCGTTGGCGATCGAGCGCGTGGCGACGCCAAGGGCCGCGAGGGGCCGGGTCAGCCTGTAGGCGGCGAACGCCCCGAACGCCGCGGCTGTCACGAGCCCCACCGTGACGCCGATGAGGAGCGCCTCGGTGACCGCGGAGGCGAACTGGGTCTTGAGGCTGAGGCCGCGGCCCATGCCGGCCCCCATCCCCTGCATCATCTGCAGCTCCCGGTCGAACAGCTGCGGCGCGAGGGTGCGCACGAGGACGAAGGTCGTCAGGCCGCCGAGGACGGCGACGACGATGTGGCTGAGGACGAGGCGGACGACGAGGCGCCTCATGCCCGTGACCCCGCGGCGGGCTCGGCCACGAGCTTGTAGCCGACCCCGCGCACCGTGCCGATGAACCGGGGGTCGGCGGCCATGTCGCCGAGGGCCCGGCGCATGTTCCGGATATGGACGTCGACGACGCGCTCGTCCCCGTAGAAGTCGTAGCCCCAGACCTTCTCGAGGAGCTGCGCACGGGAGAACACCCGCCCCGGCGAGGAGGCGAGGGCATGGAGAAGGTCGAACTCGAGCGTCGACAGGACGACGGGCGAGTCGTCAACGGTGAGCTCGCGCCGCTCCGGGTCGATCCTCAGCCCGACGAACCGGAGGGTCGGGTCGCGCGACGGGGCGCCGTGGCCCCCGCGCGCGTCGCCGCCACCTTCTCGGGGACGCCGCAGGACGGCCTTGACGCGGGCGACGACCTCGCGGGGGCTGAACGGCTTCGTCACGTAGTCATCGGCCCCGACCTGGAGCCCGACGAGGCGGTCGAGCTCCTCGGCGCGCGCCGTGACGAGGATGACGTAGACCTCGCTGGTCCGCCGGATCCGCGCCAGCGCCTCGAACCCGTCGACGTCCGGCAGGCCGATGTCGAGCAGGACGAGGTCCGGTGCGAGATCGCCCGTCGCAAGCCGGACCGCGTCGCCGCCCGTGCCGGCCTCGGTGACGGAGAACCCGTCGGCCTCGAGGTAGGCGCGCAGCAGCGACCGGATCCGCGGCTCGTCGTCGACGACGAGGATGCTGCGCGCCATCGGGTCTCCTCCGCGTTCAGGTGGCCGAGCCTGTTGTTGCGGTACCCAGCATCGGGCAGTCGCCTGGGGTCGCGCCGGACATTCGGCCCATTCCGGCTCCGCCCGGGCCCCCGCCGAAGCCCCGGGTCCCCCGGTCGCCGGCGGCGGTGCCCATGCCGCCCCAGCCGGCCCCCGGCGCCGCAGTCGCGCCGGACGCGGCCGCCCGGAACGCGGCCAGGTGGTGTTCGGACGCGCCGTCGAGCCTGGTCAGGACGCTCTTGACGTCTGCCGGGCTCACCGCGGCGATCGCCGTGCGCAGGTCGGCGATGTCCCGCTGTTCGAGCTCAACCCCCACCGCGTATGCCGCCGCGAGGCTGGCCTTCCCCTGCGAGAGCCACCGCTCGTAGAGCGCCTGGAGCTCGGGGACGGCATACGAGCCTGCGGCCCGGCCGGCCGAGGGATCGCTGACGCCGTACCGCTGAAGGAGCGCCCCGACGGCCCGGTAGTGCATGTCCTCGCTCTTGGCGATCATGCTCATCGGCCTGGCGCCGCCGTGGGCCGCGGCCAGCGCGGCGTAGAGGTCGCGGGCCATGCGCTCCTCCTCGCGGCTTTCGGACAACATCGTCGCGAGAGCGGCATCGGCCGAGGCGGTGGACGCCGTGGTGGCCGGCGCCGGCGCCGCCGGTGCGGCGACGGCATACCCGGGGCTGGCGCCCCCGGCGAGGAGCGCGGCTCCGCTCGCGAGGGCGAGGACTGCGGTCTTTGGAGTCTTCACGGTGCGGTCCTTTCGCGGCGTCGATGCCTCAAGGCAACCGCGAGCGCATGAAGCGGGAACGTGCTCGCTCGTTAAGCGTTCATGAAGCCGTCACGACGGCGCTGGCGGACACGCCGGCATGCCACGTCGTGTAGCCGCCGTCCAGGTTGCGGACGTCCTCACGGCCGAGCTGGCGCAGGATGCGCAGGGCCGTGTGGGCGCGCATACCGACCGCACAGTGGACGATGAGCGGTCCGTCGGGGAGCTCGCCGGCCCGGTCACGCAGCTCGTCGACGGGCAGGAGAAGGGCGCCGGGGATGGAGCCGCGGTCGAACTCGCCCTGCGTCCGGACGTCGATGACGGTCGCGCCGGCCGCGACGGCGTCGGCGACCTCGTGCCACTGGATGGAGGCCGACGTGCCGGTGCGGAGGTTGTCGGCGACGTAGCCGAGCATGTTGACCGGGTCCTTGGCAGAGGCGAACTGGGGAGCGTAGGCGAGCTCGAGCTCGCAGAGGTCGCTGGCCGTGACGCCGCCCGTCATGGCTGTCGCGAGGATGTCGATCCGCTTGTCCACCCCTTCCCGGCCGACCCCCTGGGCGCCGAGGATCGCGTCCGTCTCGGGGTCGACGAGGAGCTTGAGGCTCATCGTGTGGGCGCCGGGGTAGTACGTCGCGTGGGACGCCGGGTGCGTGTGGATCGCCCGGTAGGGGCGGCCTGCGGCCCGCAGCCGCTTCTCGTTCCATCCCGTGCTCGCCACCTGGAGGCCGAGGACGCCGACGATGGCGGTCCCGAGCACGGGCCGGTTGCGGGATGGCAGGCCGGCGATGTGGTCGGCGACGCGGCGGCCCTGGAGGTTCGCCGTGTTGGCGAGGGGGACGAGAACCGAGCCGCCGTCCAGCGCGTCCTTCTTCTCGACGGCGTCGCCGACGGCGTAGATGTCCGGGTCGCTCGTGCGGTGCTCGTCGTCGACGGCGATGCCGCCCCTCGGGCCGACCTGTAGGCCGGCGTCCGCGGCAAGCCTCGTGTCCGGCCGCACGCCGATGGCGGCGACGACGACGTCGGCGGGGAGCTCCTCGCCCGTGTCGAGCGTCACGGTCCCCGCGTTGACGGCGGTGACCGCCGTGCCGAGGCGCAGGTCGACGCCGGCCTTGCGGAGCGCGGCGTGGACCGGGGCGACCATCTCCGGGTCCAGGGGGGCCATGACCTGGTCGGTGGCCTCGACAAGACCGACGGTGATGCCGGCGTGGAGGAGGTTCTCGGTCATCTCGATCCCGATGAAGCCACCGCCGATGACGACGGCGGTGCGGGCACCCGCCCCCGCGGTCGCCGCGACGAGGGCGTCGGTGTCCTCGATGTCCCGGAGGGAGAGGGCGCGCTCGAAGCCGGGGATGGGCGGACGGACAGGACGTGCGCCTGGGGAGAGGATGAGGCGGTCGTACGCCAGCTCCGTCTCCTGCCCGGTCCGGACGTTGCGCAGGGTCACCCGGTGGGCGTCCCGGTCGATGTGGGTGGCCTCCGTGTGGACTCGGACGTCGAGGCGGAAACGCTGGGCCAGCGACGCCGGCGTCTGGAGGAGGAGGCTGCCGCGGCGTTCGATGACGCCACCGACGTGGTAGGGAAGTCCGCAGTTGGCGAAGGAGACGTAGCCGCTGCGCTCGACGACGACGATATCCATCGTCTCGTCGAGTCGTCGAAGCCTGGTTGCCGCGCTCATGCCGCCCGCGACGCCGCCGATGATCAGTGTCCGCATGGACAAAGGATACCCCCCCGGGTATGCTGCTCACGAATCCCCCCGACGAAGGAGCTCCACAGATGTGTCATGCAGCAAGGTGCCGCACGTGCGGCAAGACGACGTGGGCCGGATGCGGCCGCCACGTCGACGCCGTGCGTCGGAGCGTCCCGGCCACCCAGTGGTGCGGTGGCGGTCACACGCAGGCCCAGACCGCTTCCGCCGGCGGCGGAGGCTTGTTCGGCCGCCTGTTCGGCCGCTGACGCCTCCCCCGCCTCCGCACTTCCGCCTCAGGTGGGAAAGGTTCACCTCGCAAGGAAAGCTTCCCTTGCGAGGTGAACCTTTCCCTTTGCCAAGCTCACGACGCCTCGGCCGGACCACCGGGCGTCGACCCGCTGCGGCTGGGGCCCCGCCGGCTCAGTGGTCGCCGAAGGTGATCATCCGCAGGATCCGGGCGTTGAAGAGGGCGAACCGGACGGGCTGGACGATCAGGCTCTCGCGTCGCCTGAGCGTCGCCTTGGTGGGCATCGGCGCCTTGGAGAGGTCGGCATACGTGGCGCCCTCGGGTGCGACGGCGTGGGGCTGCGGGCTGCTGTTCGTCATGTCGACTCATTCCGGGATGAACTGCCAGCCAGGACGACCCTTGGCCTTGTAGATGAACAGGTAGTGGAGCATGAGCTTCACCCAGTGCCCGGACAACCCGAGCTCGCCATGGGTGCCGTCGAGGTCGCGGCCGGTGCGGTACTTCGAGTAGTCGGGCACGATCGGCATCATCGTCATGGCCGCGGCCGACCCCGTCCGAAGGTTGGCCCCCGCCGACGCGACGCATGCGGCGCCCATGTTCGCCATCGACGCCTCGCGCGGCGTGGCGGTGGGTCCGCTCTTGATCCGCCGGGCGATCGAGATGGCGGCGGCCTTCCCCATGACGCCCGACGGCATACCCGTTCGTGGGGGTGACGGCGTGATGACGGTGCCGTTCGGCGACTTCTCCGGTCGCGAGATCTGGTGCGGAGGGGCGAAGGCGATGCCGACTGCCCAGATGTTGTCGTACCCGACGGCCTGGTAGGTCTTCGGCCAGTCGGCGGGGCTCCACTCCTCGTACGGCTTCGGCGTGTAGTCGGCGTCGACCTTCATGAAGCCGCTCGGCGCGAACAGCTCGCTCGTGATGTCGCTCCCGGCCCGGTCGTATGCCGCGAGCGGCACCCCGCCGAAGGGCGGCAGGAGCATGGCGAAGTCGAACGCCTGCGTGTGGTGCTCGCCGTCCAGCGTCTCGTAGTGGATGACGCCGTCCTCAACCTTCTCGACATGCGCGCCGAGAATCGCCTTGACGTCGCGCTCGCGGAAGAGCGAACCGGTCCACAGCTCCGAGGTCGTCTCGAAGCCCTGCTCGGCGAACGTCATGCCGCCGACGCCGAAGTCGCCGAGCTCCTTCTCGTTGGTCAGGTAGACGACCGTCGCCTTATCGCGGACGCCCGCCTCGCGCAGCTCGTTGTCGACGTTGAAGACATATTCGAACGCGGCGCCCTCGCACGTGCAGGTGCCGTGGCCCATGCCGACGACAAGCGTCTGGTGCTGGCCCGCCCGACCCGCCGCGATGACCTCCCGCAGGCGCGCCGCGGCGGCCACGGCGTGGTCGGCCGTGCAGACGGAGACGGAGTGGCCGTGCTCGGGACCGAGGCCCTCGGTCATGCCGAACTTCAGCTGAGGGCCCGT
>JAJXUB010000077.1 GCA_021783215.1 Actinomycetes bacterium
CTCGCCTCCGGGCGCCGCGGCTGCCGGCGGCACACGCCCATCGCCACGCTTCGCAAGCGAAGGGCTCACCTCGCAAGGGAGACTTCCCTTGCGAGGTGAACCTCCCACCTGAGGCGGAGAACCGGAGGTCAGCGCGGGGCGCGGACCTCAGGGGATGTGGCGCCTCGTCGTGACGACGCGGAACCGGCCGGCGACGAACGCCGCGTCCGTATATGCGGCGTTGGCCGCCGGGTTCGCGCCCGTCCCGTGGTAGTCGCTGAACGCCGCCGTCTGGTTGACGTAGATCCCGTCCGTGAGGTTCTCCGACAGGGCGACCCCGCCCTCGACGGCGGCCTCACGGGCCGCCTCGAGCACCGTCTCCGACGTCGAGTAGACCGCCGCCGTCATCCCGCCGAACTCCTTCGTCGTGTCGGCGAGCTGGGCGAGCCCCTGTTGCGTCGACTCGGTCCCGATGAGGAAGGTGACCGGACCGAAGCGCTCCTGGGCGTAGACGTCCTCCCGGGAGACGTCGACCGCGACGAGCCCCGGCGCGCGGCATACGGCGTCCGCGTAGGCCGGGTGGGTCACCGCCCGTGACTCGCGGACCACGGAGCCGTCCGCCTCCGCGGCGAGGGCGCGCAGCGACGACGCAGTGGTCCGGACGCCGTCGTTGACCGTCGCGCCGAGGAGCTCGACGGCGCGGGCATCATCCCCCGCGAGGCGGTCGAGGGCCGCGGAGAGCCGCGCGCCCAGCTCGTCGAAGGACACATGCCCCTCGTCCGTCTTGATGCCGTCCTTCGGGATGTAGATGTTCTGCGGCGTCGTGCACATCTGGCCGGAGTAGAGCGTCAGCGAGAAGGCCAGGTTGTCGAGCATCCCCCGCAGGTCGTCCGTGCTGTCGATGACGACGGAGTTGACGCCGGCCTTCTCCGTGTAGACCTCGGTGCCCAGCGGGGCCACCTCCCGCTCGAGCCAGGCCCCGAAGGCCGGCCCGCCCGTGTAGTCGACGATCGCCACCTCCGGGCGCAGAGCCAGCTCGGCGCCGAGCCGCCCCGCGTCGCCGTCCGCCGCGAGCTGGACGAGCGCGCGGCCGAGCCCGACCGAGGCGAGGACGTCCCGCGCGACGGCGACGGTGACGGCCAGCGGCAGCGTCGCCCGCGGGTGCGGCTTGACGACGACCGCGTTGCCCGTGGCGAGGGAGGCGAAGAACCCCGGGTAGGCGTTCCACGTCGGGAACGTGTTGCACCCGATGACGAGGGCGACCCCGCGTGGGACGATGCGGAACTCCTTGGCCATCCGGATCGGCGCATCCCTGCCGGGCTTCTCCCAGACGGCCGACTCGGGTACCCGCTCCTGCTCGACGAGCGCGGCGACCACGGCCTCGAGGCCACGGTCCTGGGCGTTCGGTCCGGCAGCCTGGAACGACATGACGAACGGCTGCCCGCTGGTGTGCATGACGGCGTTGGCGATCTCGAACGAGCGCTTGTTGATGGCGTCGAGGATCTCGACGCAGACGGCCGCGCGGGCGCGGGGCCCGATGTCACGCCAGCCCGTCATGGCCTCCCGTGCCGCCTCGAGCCCTGCCGCCACGTCGAGCCGCGGGTATGCCACGCCGAGGCGCGGGCCGTAGGGCGAGACCTCGTCGCCCACCGTCGTGCCGTCGCTCGGCTGGTCGGCGAGGGCCTCGAACGGCCTCCCCAGGTGCGCCTCGTAGGCCGTCCTGCCCGCCTCGGCCGCCCCGTCCCCGTAGACCCGCGGAGACGGGGACTCGGGGTACCGCGAGTAGTAGAGGCGACCGGCGAGGGCGGCGGCCGCCTCCTCGAGGGAGGCCGTGTGCCTGGACACGAGCACGTCGACGGCCCGACGGTCCGGCGTCGCTGTCTGGGTCACCTGCCTATCGTATGGGACAATTCGTCTGTGCAGTCGATGTCGGAGACCACGGTAGGTGTCGTCGGCGCCGGGGCCATGGGTGCCGGAATCGCCCACGTCGTCGCGGCGGCAGGGGCACGCGCGGTCCTGACGGACGTCCGGCCGGGAGCCGCCGAGGCGGCCCGCTCCGGGATCGGCGACGCCCTCGGTCGGCTCGTCGCCAAGGGACGGCTCGCATCCGATGCCGCCGAGTCGACCCTCGCCCGCATCGAGGTCGCCGCGACGCTCGGCGACCTTCCGCCCTGCGCGGTCGTCGTCGAGGCGATCCGCGAGGACCTCGGCGACAAGCAGGACCTCTTCGCCGCGCTCGAGGCGACCCAGCCGCGCGACGCGCTTCTCGCGACGAACACCTCGAGCCTCGACATCACCGCCATCGCCGCGGCGACGCACACACCCGACCGGGTCGTCGGCCTCCACTTCTTCAACCCGGCCCCCGTCATGCGCCTCGTCGAGGTCGTCCACGGGCGTCAGACGAGCCAGGACACGCTCGAGCGGGCCTTGGCATACGTCCGCGCGTGGGGGAAGACACCCGTGACGTGCACAAGCACCCCGGGCTTCATCGTCAACCGGGTCGCCCGGCCGTACTACGGCGAGGCGTTCCGCGTCCTCGAGGAGGGGCTCGCCTCGGCCCCCGAGATCGACGCCGCCCTGCGGGGTGCCGGCTTCCCGATGGGGCCGTTCGAGCTGACCGACCTCATCGGACAGGACGTCAACCTCGCCGTCGGGACGTCCGTGTGGGAGCAGACCGGTCGCGACCCGCGCTACACACCGGTCCGCCTCCAGCAGGACCTCGTCGCCCACGGGCACCTCGGACGCAAGTCCGGTCAGGGCATCTACGCGTACGCCGCCGACGGCAGCCGGGTCGAGGAGCCAGGGTCAGAGGCCCTCGCCCCCGGCCCGAGCGACCCCTCGACACCGGCCGCGTCGCTGACCCACGACGTCGTCGCGCGGACGATCGCCATGCTCGTCAACGAGGCCGTCGACCTCGTCCACCGCGGCGAGGCGAGCGAGGCCGACGTCGACGTCGCCATGCAGCTGGGCACGCGCTACCCGCGCGGGCCGGTCGAGTGGGGCCGCGAGCTCGGGTTCGACGTCGTGGCGCGGCAGCTCGCCGAGCTCGACGAGGCATACCCCGGGGGCCGGTACCGCCCGAGCCCTGGGCTCGGCTGAGCGCTCGTGCGACAGTAGGCGAGTGGACGACGTCACCGACCTCTCCTTCGCCGAGCGGATGTGGGCGGACGACCGGGCCTCCCGCGCGCTGGGGATGGAGCTGACCCACCTGTCGCTGCGCCACGCCGTGGTCCGTATGCCGGTCGACGAGCGGATGGTCAACGGCCACGACATCTGCCACGGCGGGTTCATCTTCGCCGTCGCCGACTCGGCGTTCGCCCTCGTGTGCAACACCCCTGGGGCCCGCACCGTCGCCGCCGCGGCGGACATCACGTTCGTCTCCCCGGCCCGCCTCGGGGACGTCCTCGTCGCCGAGGGGTACGAGCGGGCGGCATACGGGCGAAGCGGGATCACCGATGTCCGGGTGACCCGCGAGAGCGACGGCGCGGTCATCGCGGAGTTCCGCGGGCGGAGTCGCGCCACGGGGCGGTGACGGGCACCGCCTACGGTGTGCGTATGCGCGTTCTCGTCACCGGCGGTGCCGGCTACATCGGGTCCCACACCGTTGTCCAGCTCGTCGCGGCGGGGCACGGCGTCGTCGTCGTCGACTCGTTCGCCAACTCCAAGCCGACCGTCATGGCGCGGCTCGCGGCGCTCACGGGGATGGACATCCCGGTCCACGCGTTCGACCTGACCGACATCGACAAGACGGAGCGGCTCTTCGCCGAGGAGCCCTTCGACGCGGTCATCCACTTCGCCGGGCTCAAGGCCGTCGGCGAGAGCGTCGAGAAGCCGCTGGAGTACTACGAGAACAACCTCGGCTCGACGTTCTCCCTGGTCCGGGCGATGCGCCGGCACGGCGTCAGGTTCCTCGTGTTCTCCTCGTCGGCGACCGTCTACGGGGACGCGCAGGAGGCGGCCACCGAGGACCAGGCGACGTCGGCGACGAACCCCTACGGATGGACGAAGGTCATGCAGGAACAGGTGCTCCGCGACGTCGCGCGCGCCGACCCGACGATGCGCGTCGCGCTCCTGCGGTACTTCAACCCCGTCGGGGCGCACCCGTCCGGGACGATCGGGGAGGACCCGCAGGGGATCCCGAACAACCTTGTGCCCTTCATCGCCCAGGTCGCCGTCGGCCGACGGGAGGCGCTTCAGGTCTTCGGGGACGACTACCCGACGCCGGACGGCACCGGCCGGCGGGACTACATCCACGTCGAGGACCTCGCCGCCGGGCATCTCGCCGCGCTGACCAGGCTGGCCTCGACCGATGCGCCGGTCAGCACGTGGAACCTCGGCACCGGCCGGCCGACGTCCGTGCTGCAGATGCTCCACGCGTTCTCGCGGGCCTGTGGGCGCGAGCTGCCCTACGTCGTCACCGCCCGCCGCGCCGGCGACATCGCGACGTCGTACGCCGACCCGTCCCGGGCGAACGCCGAGCTCGGCTGGTACGCGGAGCGGACGGTCGACGACATGTGCGCCGACACGTGGCGCTGGCAGAGCGCCAACCCGACGGGCTACCCCGACGCCTGACCCGCCCGTGACGCGCCGCGCACCACTCTCCGTGCCGGCCGTGGCACCGATTCGTCGGCGGGGTGATAACGCGCGGTAGACCGCGCGTTATCACCCCGGCAGGGGGTGTGTCTCGCGTCACGAATGGACCCGCGGGGCTGCCGTCGCGCCTACTACGCCTCGTAGTATTTCGCCGTCCGCTCACACCCACCTCGGTCTCAGGAGTCCCGCATGGGAAATGCTCTTGACCTGGCGCGGTGGCAGTTCGCCATCACGACCGTCTACCACTTCCTCTTCGTGCCGATCACGATCGGGATGTCCGCAGTCGTCGCCTGGTTCCACACCGCGTGGCTGCGCAAGCGCAACGAGGACGACCTTCGGCTTGCGAAGTTCTTCGGCAAGCTCTTCCTCATCAACTTCGCCCTCGGGCTCGCCACCGGCATCGTGCAGGAGTTCCAGTTCGGCATGAACTGGTCGGCCTACAGCAAGATGGTCGGGGACATCTTCGGCGCGCCGCTCGCCTTCGAGGCCCTCCTCGCGTTCTTCATGGAGTCGACCTTCCTCGGGCTGTGGATCTTCGGGTGGGGCAAGCTCCCCGAGAAGGTCCACGTCGCGACGATCTGGCTCGTCCACATCGGGACGGTGCTCTCGGCCTACTTCATCCTTGCCGCGAACTCCTTCATGCAGCACCCGGTCGGCTACACGTACAACGCGGCCAACGGGCGAGCGGAGATGAAGGACTTCATCGCCGTCCTGACCAACAAGGTCCAGCTGGTGACGTTCCCGCACGTCGTCCTGTCGGCATACCTCACCGGCGGCGCCGTCGTCATGGGCGTCGGCCTCTACAAGATGGTCAGGGCGGCCACGTCCGAGGACATGGCACTGCGCGCGGACGAGCCGATGTACCGCCACGGCGCGCGTGTCGGCGCCGTCGTCACCGTCATCGCCGGCCTGCTCGTCGCCATCAGCGGTGACGTCCAGGGCAAGATCATGACCGAGGTCCAGCCCATGAAGATGGCCGCTGCCGAGGCCCTCTACCAGACCACGTCGCCGGCGAGCTTCTCGATCTTCACGATCGGCTCGCTCGACGGGTCCAAGGAGGTCTTCTCCGTCCGCATCCCGGACCTGCTGTCCTTCCTCGCGACGGGGTCGTTCAACGGCACCGTGGAGGGCATCAACGACCTCAAGGCGAGCCTCCCGGCGCAGCTCCAGCACGCCGCGCAGGCGGCGGGCGTGCCCGCCGAGTACGTCAGCCCGGCGAGCTACACCCCCTACATCCCCGGCACGTACTGGTCTTTCCGGTTCATGATCGGGCTCGGCGTCCTCGCCGCCCTGGCCGGGCTGCTCGTCCTGTGGAGGACGGGCAAGGGCAGACCGACGCCGGTCGGCAGGCTGTTGCTGTGGACCGGGATCCTCACCCCGTTCATGCCGGTCTTCGGCAACAGCTTCGGCTGGATCTTCACGGAGATCGGTCGCCAGCCGTGGCTCGTCTACGGTCTCATGACGACGTCCGCCGGGGTCTCGCCGACGGGCGTGGTCGGTGCCGCCTCCGTGTGGACCTCCATGGTCGTCTTCACCCTCCTCTACGCGGCCCTCGCCGTCGTCGAGTTCAAGCTGTTCCTCACCTACGTCCATCACGGTGCCGAGCCCTTCGAGGCCCCGGTCGACCCGAAGGACGTCGACGAGGACGCCCCGCTCCAGTTCGCCTACTGAGCCGCGGAATAGGACAACGTCAATGTCAGGACTGCAGACCTTCTGGTTCGTCGTCATCGGCGTCCTGTGGACGGGCTACCTCGTCCTCGAGGGCTTCGACTTCGGCGTCGGCTCCCTCCTTCCCGTCCTCGGCACGGGGACGGACGCCGCGGACACCGAGAAGCGCCGGCGGGTGCTCCTCACGACGATCGGTCCGTTCTGGGACGGTAACGAGGTGTGGCTGCTCACCGCCGGCGGCGCGACCTTCGCGGCGTTCCCCGTGTGGTACGCGACGATGTTCAGCGGCTTCTACCTCGCCCTGCTCGTGCTCCTCGTCGCCCTCATCGTCCGCAACATGGGCTTCGAGTACCGCCACAAGCGGGACAGCGACGCGTGGCGGCGCAACTGGGACCTAGCCATCATCACCGGCTCGATCCTGCCGCCCGTCCTCGTCGGCTGCGCGCTGACGAACCTCATCCACGGCGTGCCGATGTCGGCCGCGCACGAGTACACGGGGAACCTCCTCACGCTCCTCAACCCCGTCTCCCTCCTCGGCGGCGTCACGGTCCTCGCCCTCTGCCTGACGCACGGTGCCCACTTCGTCGCCCTGAAGACGGACGGCCAGATCCGCGCGGATGCGCGGGCCCTCGCGACGAAGGCCGGGCTCGTCTCGGCCGTCCTCGCGGTCGCCCTGCTCCTCTGGCTCGGCGTCACCGCCCATGCGAACGCCGGCTCCTGGATCGCCACCGTCCTCGCGGCCGTATCCCTTCTCGCGGCGATCTTCTTCAACACCAAGGGGATGGAGGGAAAGGCGTTCGTCGGCACCATGCTCACCATCGCGCTCGCCGTCGCGACGTACTTCTTCCTCCTCTGGCCGAACGCGATCGTCGGCTCGACGGGTCACGACCTCACCCTGGCGCAGGCGTCGAGCTCGCCGTTGACGCTGAAGATCATGATGGGCGCGGCGCTGGCGTTCACGCCGGTCGCGCTCGTCTACACCGCGTGGAACTACTGGGTGTTCCGTAAGCGGGTCACCGTCGCGCAGATCCCCGACGCCGTCACCGTCCACTGAGGCGTTCACGCCACGGCGCCGTCCTCATGAAACCCCTCGACCCACGCCTGCTCCGGGAGGTCCCGGCGGTCCGCCGCCCGGTGGCCGTCCTCGCCGGCGTGGGCGTCGGGCAGGGGGCCGCGACGATCGCCACCGCCTACGCCCTCACGGCGCTCGTCGTGGCGGTCGTCGTCCACGGCTCCTGGCAGACGCCGGCACTCTGGCTCGGCGCCCTCTTCGCCGTCCGCGCCGTCCTCGGCTGGCTCACCGAGACCGTCGCCGCGTGGGCCGGGGTCGAGGTCGCGACAGGCCTACGGACGACGCTGCTCGCCCACTGGTCCCGTCTCCCGGTCGACGGTCGGCCGCCCGCCGACAGCGCCGTCACGCTCGCCGCCCAGGGCTGCGCCTCCGTCGAGCCGTATGCCGCCCGCTTCCTGCCGACGCTCTTCTCCGGCGCGCTCGTCCCCGCCCTCGCCCTCGTCGCCCTCGTCACGCTCGACTGGGTGTCGGCCCTCATCGTCGTCCTGACGGTGCCCCTCCTGCCCGTCTTCGCCGCCCTCATCGGTCGGTCCACCGAGGAGTCCACGGCACGCCGGTGGCGGGCGCTCGCCTCGTTGGCCGGCCACTTCCTCGACGTCATGCGCGGGCTCCCGACGCTCGTCGCCTACGGGCGGGCGGAGCGCCAGACGGAGACGATCGGGTCGGTGAGCCGCCAGCACCGACGCGCGACGATGAAGACCCTGCGCCTCGCCTTCCTCTCCTCCGCGGCGCTCGAGCTGATCGCGACGATCTCCGTCGCCATCGTCGCGGTGTCCGTCGGCCTGCGCCTGACGAGCGGCCACATCTCGCTGCACACGGGGCTGCTCGCCATCCTGCTGGCTCCCGAGGCGTACTGGCCGATCCGCCGCGTCGGCGCCGAGTTCCACAACGCCGCCGACGGCGCCGAGGCCATCGCCGCCGTCCTCGCCGCGCTCGACAGCGGGGAACCGGCCCCGAGCGTCACGGCGGCGGGGCCCGGCGTCACCGTCCGCGGCCTGTCGTACGGCTACCCGGGCAGCGCCCGGCTCGTCCTCGACGGGGTCCACCTCAGCGCAGGCCCCGGCCTCACGGTCGTCACAGGCCCGAGCGGTGTCGGCAAGACGACCCTCCTGGAGCTCATCGCGGGGCTTCGGACGCCGACGTCGGGCACGGTCCGGTCGGCGGCGGCCCACCTCGTGACCCAGCGTCCCTTCCTCACCGCAGGGACGATCCGTGACAACCTGACGATCGGCTGCGAGGCGAGCGACGACCGGCTCTGGGAGGCGCTGCGGGACGTCGGTCTCGACGGGACCGTCGCCGCGCTCCCCCAGTCCCTCTCGACGACCCTCGGCGACGACGGGTTCGGCCTGTCCGCCGGCCAGCGCGCGCGGCTCGCCCTCGCCCGGGCCACCCTGTCCGACGCGCCCGTCCTCCTTCTCGACGAGCCGACGGCGCACCTCGACGCACGGGCGAGCGCCACGATCCATGACGTGGTCCGCGACCTCGCCCTCTGGCGTACCGTCATCGCCGTCACCCACCGCCCCGAGCTCCTCGAGCACGCGGACCACGAGGTGCGGCTCACGGCGACGGACGTCGAGGCGTCGTCATGACGGTGACGTCCCTGCGCCCGCGCCCGGGCGTTGCCGCAGCCGGCCTCGTCGGTGGCGCCGCCCTCACGTCGGGGGTCGCCCTGACGGCGACGTCGGGCTGGCTCATCGCCCGGGCCGCCGAGCACCCACCGGTGCTCATGCTCTTCACGGCGATCGTCGCCGTGCGCGCGTTCGGGATGGCTCGACCCGCACTCAGGTACGCCGAGCGCGTCCGCTCCCACGACCTCGCCCTCGCGGACCTCGCCGACCGCCGGACCGCCCTGTATGCCGCCCTCATCCCCCTGACTCCGGGACGGCTCGGCCGGCGCGCCCGCGCCGACGTCCTGTCCGGGGTCGTCGACGACCTCACCGAGGTCGTCGACTCCCAGGTCCGCGTCGCCGTCCCCGTCATCGCGTCCGCGCTCGCCGGCGGCCTCACCGCCGTGCTCACCGCGCTGGTCGCCCCAGGAGTGGGACTCGTCCTCGCCGGCCTGCTCGCCCTCATGGGGCTCGGCTGCCTGGTCGGCTGGGCCGTCGAACGGCGGGGGCAGGCGGCCGTCCTCGACGCCCGCGCCGACGTTCTGCGGGTGAGCGACCTTCTGACGCGTCAGGCGGCCGACGTCGCCGCCGTCGGCGGCACGAGGACCGTCCTCGGCTGGCTGTCGACCGCCCAGGCCCGGCTGCGCCGGGCCGTCCTGGCCCAGAGCCGTGGCCGAGCGCTCATGTCAGCCGTCGTGCTCGCGGGCACGGGCGGCGCGACCGTCCTCGCCGCGATGCTGGCCTTCGGCGCCGACCTCTCCGGCCCGGTCAAGGCGCTGCTCGTCCTCACGCCCGTC
>JAJXUB010000078.1 GCA_021783215.1 Actinomycetes bacterium
GCTCGGGCGCCGCCGCCGGCGGCGGCGGGCTCGCCACGGCGGCTCGGCCGGCCGCGGTTCGGCGCGGGGGGGCGGCGTTCGGTCATCGGTCCTCGGTCAGTGGTTCATCATCGGCGGCGTCACGGGGTGGCTCGTCGGGGACGCCGCCGGCGTTGCCGCCTTGGCGGCGGTCGCCGCGGCGGTGGGGTCGGTGGGAAGGACCTGCGTCGTCACCGTGGTCGTCTTCGTCAGCGCGTCGACCTTGGTCACGGCCACCTCGAACTTCCCGTTGGGCAGTGCCGTGACGACCGTCGTCGTCGTCACGGGACCCTGTTTCGTCACGGTCGTCCTCGGTGCCGGAGTGGTCGGCGGGACGACCGGCACCGGGGACGTGATCACGGTAAAGGCCTGACCCTGGGTCGCCGGCTGCGCCACGCCGAGGACCTTCCCGTCCGACAGGCGCAGGAACGCCGGCGCCTGCTCGGGCACCATCCCGAGGGCAAGCGCGCGCTGCGCGAGCATGGCCGGTGCGCTCTGGGTGCCGATCGTGTGCTCCATGGCGTCGGCGGTGTCGGTGAGGGCGGCCGACTTGGCCTCGAGCTTCGCCAGGACGAACGCGCCCTGGTCGAGCGCCGTGTTGAGGACGAGGACCGCCAGCAGCCCCGCCGCCATGAGGGCGACGCAGAAGCCGACGAACATGCCCCCGCTGGCGCGCTCGACGGTGCCGGTGACGACGCGCAGAGGCGCGCGTTCGGGGCGGCGCACCGTGCCGCGGGCAACGCGCGGGACACGGACGGGTGTGGCGAGCTGGCTCATGGGAGGTCCTTGTCGGCGGCGGGGTCAGCGGAGACGTTCGACGGCACGAAGACGAACGGAGGCGGAGCGCGGGTTGGCGGCGACCTCTGCGGCCGAGGCCTTCTCGGATCCGTGGACGAGGAGCCGGAACCGGGGGGCGTGTTCGGGCAGCTCGACGGGAAGGCCCCGTGGCGCCGTCGACGTCGTCGCCGCGGTGAACGCGCGCTTGACGATCCGGTCCTCGAGGGAGTGGTAGGCAAGGACGACGAGACGGCCCCCGAGGGCGAGCCGCTCGAGGGCGGCGGGGACGGCTCGGGAGACGGCGCCGAGCTCGTCGTTGACCTCGATCCGCAGCGCCTGGAAGGTCCGCTTGGCGGGATGACCCGACTGGCGCTGAGAGGCCACCGGGATGACCCGACGAAGGAGCTCGACGAGGCGGCCGGAGGTTGTAAAGGGCTCGAGCCCCCGTTCGCGGACGACCGCTTCGGCGATCCGGCGGGCGTACCGCTCCTCACCATGGGTTCGTAGGACGCGCTCGAGATCTGCCGCCTGGTACGTGTTGAGCACCTCGGCGGCGGTCATCCCGCACCCCTGGTCCATCCGCATGTCGAGTGGGGCCTCCTGGCTGTAGGCGAACCCGCGGTCGGCTTCGTCGAGCTGGAGGGAGGACACGCCGAGGTCGAAGAGCCCGGCGTCCACGGCGCCGATGCCGAGGCCGTCGAGGACCCCGTCGACCTCGTCGTGGACGACGTGCGCCAGGTGGACGCGGTCGCCGTAGGCCTCAAGCCGTCGTCCGGCGAGGACGAGGGCCTCGCTGTCGCGGTCGATACCGACGACGACGACGCCCGGATGGGCGTCGAGGACGGCCTGCGCGTGCCCGCCCATGCCGAGGGTGAAGTCGACATAGACGGCACCGTCGCGCTCGAGCGACGGGGCGAGCAGGGCGAGGACGCGGTCGCGAAGCACGGGGACGTGCCGCTCGGCGGCGACTTCCCTGGAGCTCATCGCGGGCCTCGGTTCCTTCGGCGGTGCTCGTCGTCGTGGTCGTCGTCGGTCGTTTCGGGTGGCCCGCCGGCCAGGTCCCCATCCGCTGCGGGTCCGGCACGGGGGAAGTCGCGTCGGCGTCCAAGCGGCTGGAGGCCAGGGCGGCGGGCTAGAAGGATCCCGGGACGACCTCCTCGGACTGGTTCGCATACGGGCCTTCGAGGGCGGCGCTGTAGTCCGCCCACGTCTGCGTGTCCCAGACCTCGAGGTGGCCACCGGCGCCGATCACCGTGCAGTCGCGGGTGAGCCCGGCATACGTCCTCAGGACCGCGGGGATCGTGATGCGCCCCTGTTTGTCGGGGATCTCGTCGGAGGCACTGGCGAGGAACATCCGGGCGTTGTCGCGGGCCGCCTTGTTCGACATCGGGGCGGTCTGGCGCTTCTCGGCCTCGGCGATGAACCCGTCCATCGGGAAGACATAGAGGCAGTGGTCCTGGCCACGCGTCACGACGATGCCCGCGGCCAGGCGGTCGCGGAACTTCGCCGGAAGGAAGAGGCGGCCCTTCTCGTCGAGCCGTGGAGTGTGGGTGCCCATGAACATGGCCCCTCACCCCCTTTCGCTCGACCCGGCCGGTGGACGCCTCGGCGGGGAGCCACCTCGCTTCTCCGCCGTACTCCACTTTACCCCACCGTTATCCCCTTGAGAAGCGTTCTTCCTCATCAGTTACACCTGGCTCCATCATTCTCGCAGGTCAACTGAGGTGGAGCGAAGTGGTGGGGATGGACCGCCCCGGTTGATGGGCAGCCGTTGCGAACCGAGCCGACGCCCGACGTGCGTGCGGGCGGTGCGCGACGTGCCGCGGCAGAGCGCCGCCGAATGCCCGGTGCCACCCCACGCTGGTCTCTGCGCGTGGGGCCTCGTGGGGGACGCGGGAGGCGGCTCCCGTCGCTCGCCCTCTCGATCTGCGGGCCGGCATGAGGCAGGATCGGAGGCACGAGCTCGCGAGCGCGCCGGGGAGGAGCCAGCCGTGTTCGAGGACGACGACCGTCGCACCCCTACCCCGCGCGCACACGTGGACCCGGGGAGGCAGGCGCGGGCCACCCCCCCGCGGTCCATCGACGAGGTTCTCGAGATCACGACCCAGCTCGCGACGGCGATGAACTCCGTCATCGAAGGCAAGGCCGCCGTGGTCCGCCTCGCCCTGACCGTCCTCCTCGCCGAGGGCCACCTCCTCATCGAGGACGTTCCCGGCGTCGGCAAGACGCTCCTTGCCAAGACGATGGCGCGGGCCATCGACTGCACGGTCCGCCGGGTCCAGTTCACCCCGGACCTCCTGCCGAGCGACATCACCGGCGTCAGCGTCTTCAACCAGGACCTGCGCAGCTTCGAGTTCCGGCCGGGCGCGATCTTCGCCAACGTCGTCGTCGGCGACGAGATCAACCGCGCCTCTCCGAAGACCCAGTCCGCGCTCCTGGAGTGCATGGAGGAGTCCCAGGTCACCGTCGACGGGACGACCTACCGCCTGCCGCGGCCGTTCATCGTCATGGCGACCCAGAACCCCATCGAGATGGAGGGCACGTACCCGTTGCCCGAAGCGCAGCGCGACCGCTTCATGGTGCGGCTGTCCATGGGCTACCCGGACCCTCGTGCCGAGCTCCAGCTGCTGACGAGCCACGGGCAGCGTTCGCCCCTGGACACCTTGCGGCCCGTGACGGATGCGGCGACGGTGGCCGGGCTCATCGAGGGGGTGCGCACCGTGTACGCCTCGCCCGCCATCTGCCAGTACGTCGTCGACCTTGTCACCGCAACACGCGAGAGCGCGGCTCTGCGGCTCGGCGCCTCACCGCGGGCGGCCCTGCATCTGCTACGGGCGAGCCGCTCCAACGCGGCCCTCTCCGGGCGCGACCACGTCCTGCCCGATGACGTCCAGCAGCTGGCCATCCCTGTCCTGGCCCACCGGCTCCATCCGTCGGGGCAGACGCAGATGGCGCGCCGGTCGACGTCCGACGTCCTCACGGACCTTCTCCACCGGGTTCGCGTCCCGGCGCCCCGGATGTGACCGAACGAGCCGTATGCACATGCGCCGGCTGACCGACATCCTCACCGCCCGGGGGCGGGCGTTCGTCACCGCCGGGACGGTCCTGCTCGTCTGCGGCCTCCTGCTCGGCGTCACCGACCTCACCCGCATCGGGGCCCTCGGCATCGTCCTTCCACTGCTCAGCTCGGCGGTCGCCCGCCGACACCCCGTCGACCTGGAGGTCGAGCGCCAGGTCTCACCGGCCCGTCTGGCCATCGACGAGCCGAGCAACGTCGAGCTGGCCCTGCGCAACGTCGGGACGCGTACGTCGCCGACGATCATGGGCGAGGAGCACGTCGACCACGCGCTCGGCGATCGTCCCCGCTTCGTCCTGCCGCCTCTGGCCCCCGGAGACCGCCGGGTCGTCCGCTACACGATTCGCTCCCATGTCCGCGGGCGCCACCGGATCGGGCCGGTCGGGATCCGCGTCCGCGACGCCTTCGGGCTCACGACGCGGACGGCCTACCACACTCGCTCCGCCGACGTCCTCGTGCTCCCGCGCGTCACCCCGCTCGCCGCGGCCACTCACAGGGGCTCCGAGCTGGGCGCCGACGGGACGATACCTCACGTCGTCGCCCTCCACGGGGAGGGGGACGTCTCGATCCGCGAGTACCGCGACGGCGACGACCTCCGCCGGATCCACTGGCCCGCCACGGCGCGGACCGGCGGGCTTATGGTCCGGCAGGAGGACCGGCCGGCCACCCGTCGCGCGACCGTCCTGCTCGACTCCCGAGCGTCGGCCCATCGTGGCTCGGGACCGTCCGACTCGTTCGAGTGGGCCGTCGGCGCGGCGGCGTCCGTGGCGACCCACCTCCTCGGCCTCGGGTACAGCGTCCACCTCCTCACCCGGCCCGTGGACGACCGCGAGGCGCCCGTGGAGGTCGACGACGAGGCCGCCCTCGACGTTCTCGCCGAGATCACCCCGGGCATCGACGAGGACTTCGCCCTCCTCCTTCACTCCGCGGCGAGCGTTGCCGGGGAGGGTGGTCTCGTCGTGGCGATCCTCGCGCCGATGGAGGATCTCGTCACGCGGGCCGTCGCCGGGCTTCGGCAACCCGGGTCGAACGGGCTCGCCTTCGTCCTCGACGTCGACGGCGAGACCGAGGACGCCAGACCCCGCGGGGACGCCACCCTCGCACGGCGAACGAGCACCGTCCTCGAGGATGCCGGCTGGTCCGTCCTCACGGTCGTGCCGGGGATGTCGGTGGCCGACGCATGGCACGGCGTCGCCGGCATCGAGCGGCTCGCGGGGGTCCCATGACCCGCGCCCGGCCACTCGACGCGACGCTCGCGGCCCTCGCCACCGCTGCGGCCGTTCTCCCGCTGACGAGCCTGCTCCGCCCGTGGTCGTTCCTCCTGCCCGTCCTGCTCGGAGTCGGCGTCATCGCCCTCTCCGGCGTCGTGCTCCGGGCGCTGACGGCGTCGGTCCCGCTCGTCGTCGTGGGCCAGGCCGTCGCCTTCGTCCTCTCGACGTCGTGGGTCCATGGACGTGGCCACCTGTGGCACGGGCTGCCCTCCCCGGAGATGGCCCAGGTCTTCACCAGCCTCCTGCGTCAGGCGGCCCTCCTCGTCCAGACGTATGCGGCGCCGGCGCCCGCGGGCCGGGCCATCACCCTCGGTGTCGTCGTCATCACCGGCCTGCTCGCCCTCGTCGTCGACGTGCTGGCGGTGACGAGCCGCTCACCGGCGGTCGCCGGCGTGCCCCTGCTCACGGCATACCTCCTCTCGGCGGCGAACCAGGCGCACGGACTGGCCCTCGGATACTTCGTCCTCGCAGCCGGCGCCTGGCTCATGCTGCTCGGCCGACAGGGCACGCGGACGATCCGCCGCTGGGGTCCGCTGGCTCGGCTCGATCGGCCAGAGCGGTATGCCGACGAGCGCATCGAGGCCTTCCGCACCGCGTCATCGGCTCGCCGTCTCGCCCTCGTCGCCGTCGTCGCGGCGTGTGCCCTACCCCTCGTCCTCCCGCACCTCCCGCCCCGGTATCTCATGGCGGGGCTCGGCCGTTCGACGGACGGCTCCGGCGCAGGCGGGGTCAGCCTGACGACGACCGTCGACATCACCCGGGACCTGGTGTCCCAGTCGACGGCGACGGTGCTGACCTACCGGACGACGGCGAACGCGCCGGACCCGTTGCGTGTCAACATCCTCGGCGCCTACGACAACGGCCAGTGGAGCGTGCTGGGCGGGGCAGCCGCGCCGCTGCCCAGCACACCCGAGGGGCTGACCGACAACGTCGTGACGCAGACGTTCCGGGTCAGGGTCAGCGACAACCACCTTGTCAGGGACCAGCTGGCTACCCCGACGCCCGTCATATCCGTTGACCTCGGCCGGACCCCGTGGACGGCGGACCCGAACGGGTCGATCCGACCGAGCGCCCAGGTGAGCAGCTACACGGTCGACTATCTGCGCGCCGACCCGACCGAGCAGCAGCTCGAGGGGGCGGCGCTGGCGCCGAGCCTGCCGGCGGACCGGAGCACGCTGACCATCCCGGCCGCGGACGCAGGGCTCCTCTCCGCGACGAACGCCCGGCTCCTGCCCCGAGGCGCGACACCGATCCAGGCGGCCAGGGACATCCAGGCATGGCTGCGCGGGCCCAGCTTCACCTACTCCCTGACCCTGGCGACGCCCCCTCGTGTCGACGGTCGCCGGCTCCGCCCGGGTCTGGAGTCCTTCCTCGCGACCAGACAGGGGTACTGCGTCCAGTTCGCGACGGCCATGGTCCTGCTCGCCCGGGCGGCCGGCATACCGGCCCGGTTCGCGAGCGGTTACCTGCCCGGGCACCTCGGCAACGACGGCACGTGGACGGTGCGGGGCTCCGACGCGCACGCCTGGGCGGAGCTGTGGTTCGAGGGCATCGGGTGGCTGCGGTTCGACGCGACGCCGGGCGCGCACAGCACCGTCCCACCCGCCTGGTCGGTCGCGCCCGTCGAACCCGCCGTGACCCCGACGGGACCGGTCTCCTCGGCCACCCCAACGACACCACGCAACAAGCCACGACAGCTGCTCGAGACGACGGCAGGGGCGCCGGCGGGAGCGTCGTTGCCCGCCCGCGCCTGGTATGCCCTGGCCCACCCGGACGGGACGGTGCTGTCCCTCCTGCTCGTCCTCGTCGTCGGGCTCGGCGCGCTGGCGCTGCCGGCGGCGGCGCGGGCCCGGCGCCGCCGGATCCTCGCGTCGGCGGTCGGCGACGCCCGTCGCGTCGAGGCACAGTGGCAGGAGCTCATCCGGCGGCTCGAGGACCTCGGCGTCAGCCCGCCCATCGGCGCGACGCCACGCCAAGCCGGCCGGTACATCACGACGAGCACCCATCTGAGCGGGGAGGACGCGGCGGCGATGAGCACCGTCGTCGGCACTCTCGAGCGTGCCCGGTATGCCGCGCCGGGGAGGGTCGGACACGACGTGTCCGCGCAGACGGCCCAGGTCCGGTTCGCCGTCGCGCGGACCCGAATCCGCCGGACCCGCGCGCGCGCCTTCTTCCTGCCCCGCGACGGGTTCGCGGAGATCCGAGACGCCACGGCTCGGCTGACGTCGGCGCCGCGGCAGGCCTGGCACCGGCTCACCGATCTGCGGGGACGCCCTCCCGACCGGTCCGGTTAGCCCACACGACGGCCGGCCTGAGCCCCCCAGCGCCGCCCCCGACGTCGAGCGCAGCCCGGCGCGACGAGGTGGGCGAGGTCGCCGACCGACATGCTCGCAATGGCAGCGACCGACTACCGCGGACGGCCCGGGCCTGGCTCACCCCGGACGGCGTCGGCTCGTGAGCTCGACCGGTGTTCCCGCAGTTCACCGCGCCTGCCGACCCGGTGGCGAGGGGGCGGGCGGGGGGTTCTATGGTGGCTACCTGTGAGCTCGACGAGGGACCTCCTGCCGTCCCCCACGGTCCCCACCCTCACGCGCCGAGTCTTCCGGGCGGCCACCCTGTTGACCTTTCTGGCGGTGGCCCTCGGCTCGGTCGTCTGCGCGACCGAGTCCGGGTTCGAGTGCGGCCACTGGCCTGGCTGTACGGCCTCGGCTCTGCTCCCTTCGGGGCCGGTGACCTCCCTCTTCTACAAGAACCCCTGGATCGAGATGACGCATCGGACGTCCGCGATCGTCGTCGGCCCGACGGCGCTGGCCGCCGCGGTCCTGGCCCTTCGCCTCAAGGGGGCGATCCCGCTGGTCAAGGTCCTTCCTTGGGTGACCGTCGCGGGGGCGCTCGTCGCCGGGTACTTCGGGCGCCTGACCGTGCTCGACCTCCCCGTTCCCGCGTGGGGCGGCGCGCTCGACCTGGGTTCCGCGCTCGCGGCGATGGCGGCGATGGTCGTTGCGACGGCCGCGCTGGGGCGGACCCCGACGCACCCCTCGGCGTCTCGCGTGGGCACTCTGGCGTGGCTCAGTGTCACGTTGATGGTCGCCATGCACCTGGTCAGCCTGTTCGCCGCAGGCGCTCGCTCGTACACTCGCTGCCTGAGCTGGCCGGTCTGGGAGCTGCTCGCGGCGGACCGATCCGCGAGCGGACCCGCGCAGGTCATCCGAATCGGCCTCGCGATCGCCGCGGCGTGCGCTGTCCTCGCCACGATCTGGTACGCCAGGAACCAGCCGGCCCTGCGCGGCCCGGCGGTCGGCACCGGCGTCCTGCTCGTGATCGTCCTGCTCTTCGGCTTCGTTATCCGGCTGACGCACTCCGACCAGCTGGGAGTCCCGTTCTCGGTGGCCACCGTGGCGCTTCTGTGGACCCAGGTCCTCCTTGCCGCCCGCGCGTCGCTGCGCGGCGGCAACGACCGTTGAAGCGGTACTTGGCGCCGGAGCGGCCGGAACGGTAGGGCGGCGCGAGCCTCTCGCGGCGCGGGCCCGCTCGTGCTCGACATCGGGGACGCGCTTCCCAGGAGCGCGACAGAAGCGACGTGCCCTGAGTCGTCCTCGACGCAGCCTCGCGCAGCCCTCCTCGTCGAGGACATCCGAATCCGGCTCGAGGCGGATGAACGGCCGCGGCAGGCGGCGCATACTGAGCTGAGACAGGGTCCGGCCGGGACCTGGTCGGCTCTGCGAGGGCTGGTGGAAGTCCATGCGGCAGATCGCCCCGCTGGTCCCGGTCCTCGTTCTGGTGGTCGTTGTCGGCGTCCTCGTCGCACGCGCCGGACGCCGGGGATACAGGCTAGGTAGTAGCACCATTGTCAGATGCCGGCAGGGGCACCTGTTCACGACGGTGTGGCTGCCCGGCGGGTCGTTCAAGGCGGTGCGCCTGGGCTGGTTTCGGATCCAGCGTTGCCCCGTGGGACACCATCTGGCCATCGTGACGCCGGTGCGTGAGGGGGACCTCACGGACGAGGAACGACGCAGCGCGGCTCGGTATAGGGACACCTGGGTTCCCTGAGCTCGGCCGCGCATGGCCCGAGACTGGCCCACGACGGCCCGTCATGTCTGCCAGGAGGCCCTACAGGCTCGCGGACAAGTCGGTGGCCCAAGCGACGAGCAGGTTGGCGTATGCCGCTGAGATGTTCTTCTTGTGGGCGTTGACGTCGTCGTCGAAGGTCGTCAGCCAGGTCTTGGCGATCGTGTCGTAGCCGGCGCTGAGTGCGGTCTGGGCATTGGCCAGGTCCGCAGCCAGCTTCGAAGCCAGCGAGGAGGAGGTGATGTAGCCATGGCTCAAGTCGAGACGGGTCGTCCGCATCGCCCCAGCCCGCTGGGCTCAGAGCGTTATGCCGTGTCGACAGCGCGCTCAGTAGGCCCTTCAAGCCCTCTGACCTGCACGGATGGCACGTAGGCCGGCCGAGTCTCAGTCGAGGTAGTCGCGCAGCGCCTGGCTCCTGCTCGGGTGGCGCAGCTTGCTCATCGTCTTGGACTCGATCTGCCGGATCCGCTCGCGGGTGACTCCGTAGACCTTTCCGATCT
>JAJXUB010000079.1 GCA_021783215.1 Actinomycetes bacterium
GCGCAACCGCCGACTGCATGCCGAGCGAGACACGGGTGAACCCCCCGTCGGCGAGCTCCCGGAGCGTCGCGGAGCTCACCGAGTCGGGGTTTGCCTCCGTCGTGACCTCCGCCCCGGGAACGAGCCCGAAGCGCGCCCGGATGCCGTCGAGGATCCGGACCAGCTCGCCGGGCTCGAGCATCGTCGGCGTCCCACCCCCCAGGTAGACGGTGGACACCTCGGGTCGGCGGTCCCCGAGAACCCGGACGGCCACGTCGAGCTCGGCCAGGACACTGTCGGCATACGCGGCCGTCGGCACCCCGCTGCCGCCCAGCTCACCGGCGGTGTACGTGTTGAAGTCGCAGTAGCCGCAGCGGACCGAGCAGAAGGGCACATGCACGTAGACGCCGAACGGGTGACCGCCGACCGCCGCCCTCGCCGTCGGCGGCAGGGCACCATCACTCGGTGCGGGGTCGCCATCGGGCAGTGCGCTCGGCATCGGCCCATCCTCGCAGCGTCCTCGTCCTGGCGCGAAATCCCACGTGCCACAGCGGATCCGGCGTGTCGAGGCCGACACGCCGGGGGTGGGAAACTACACCGGAGAAGTTCTCGTCCGCCGCTTGCGGGGCCGTCACGGCAGCGCTAGACATGTCAGTGCCAGCCCACCTCGGTGGGAGGGCCGGAGAAGAACCGCAGGGTCCTTGTCCGACGGTGTGGGACCTCGGTTCCGCGCCGTGGAGGGCCTCGGAAACTCATACTTTCCGAGGCCCTCACCTTTTCGCCCTAGCATCTCCTGACGTGAGCCCGAACTGGATCGCCCTCGACGGCGTCGTCAACATGCGCGATGTCGGGGGCCTGGCCACGGCCGACGGACATCGCATCCGGACCGGTCGGCTCATCCGCTCGGACAACCTCCAGGACCTCACGGCTGCCGACGTCCGCCATCTCGTCGACGGCCTCGGCATCACCGACGTCGTCGACCTGCGAACCCACACCGAGTTCACCGTGACCGGTCCGGGGCCCCTCCGCGCGACCCGGCTGCGGCATCACCACCACAGCCTCATGCCGGCTGACGACCGCCCGCTCGACGAGAGGGAGGCGTCGGCGAGCCTCGAGCGCTGGTCTCGCGCCAACGTCCCGAGGCGCCCCGACGCGGACTACTGGAGCCAGCACTACCTCGGCTACCTCCACGACCGGCCCGACTCCGTCGCGGCGGCTCTCGAGGTCATCGCCTCGAGCGCAGGCGGCACGATCGTCCACTGCGCGGCCGGCAAGGACCGCACGGGAACCGTCGTCGGGCTCGCCCTCTCGGCCGTCGGAGTCGCGGACGAGGACATCGTCGCCGACTACCTCGCCTCCGCGGAGCGGATCGACGCCATCCTCGGGCGCCTCGTCGGGGTGCCCCCGTACGACATCACCATGGACGGCACCACGGTTGCCAACCAGACGCCACGAGCCGAGTCGATGGAGCAGATCCTCCACGCGCTGCGTGAGGGGTTCGGCGGCGCGGCCGGGTGGCTGCGCGCGGCCGGCTGGAGCGAGGCAAACCTTGCCGAGCTGCACGCGAGCCTCGTCGGCTGACCCTCCATCGGCGTGTCGGCGACGACACGCCGATCGGGGGCGGACAGGCCCCCCGAAGGGCCTTGCGGAGGCGCCCCGACGCGACTAGACATCTCCTACCGGTTCACCTCGGTGGGCCGGCCGGTGACGGGCTGCAAGGCCCGAAACCGTAGAGGGCCTCGGAAACTCATACTTTCCGAGGCCCTCACCTTTCTGCCCTGGACGAGCCCGGGTGCGCGCCGTCAGGCCGCGATCCGTGAGGGCCTCGCGGACCTCGACGCGACGACGAGCCCGAACCCGCCGAGGGCCAGTCCGGCGCACGCCGCGAAGACGGCCGAGTAGCCCAGGCCGGGGAGGCCGCCGAGGGTGATGACCGGGCCGGCAAGAATCGCGCCGACCCGTGTCGTGTTCATGAACAGCCCCGAGGCGAGCCCCGGCCGCGGCACGACCTCCTGGAACACGGTGAGACCGATGCCGGACACGGCGGCGACGGCCGCCGCGTTGAGGACCTGGGCGGCGACGAGCTCGACGGGGCCGGTCAGCACCGCCATCGACACGTAGTACGCGACCCCCGAGACCGCGCCGGCCGCGACGAGGCGGCGCGGGCCGTAGCGGGCCGACAACCGGCCGAGACCGAGGAGCAGGGGGATCTCCAGGGCTGCGGCCGTTCCCAGGGCGATCCCGCCCCAGATGACGCCGAGGCCCAGCCGATGGGAGACGAAGAGGGTCGTCGAGGACACGGCGGCGTTGTTCGCCGACGCGAGGAGGACGAAGCCGGAGACGAGGAGGAGGACGGGACGGGCACGCACGACCCGGCCGAGGTGGTCGTCGGCTGTCCTGGCCGGGTGGCCTCCCTCGGGCGCGCCTCGCACGCGCAGGAGCGCCAGGGTGACGGCGATCGTCACGACGGCGATGCCGGCCACGGACCACAGGACCGAGCGGTTGCCGAGCAGCCCGAGCAGCAGGGTCGCCACCGGCGGCCCGGCGACCCAGGCGAAGGAGAAGAACGCGCGGGTCCGCATGATCTCGGGTACGGAGGCGCCCGTATGCCGCTGGTGCGCGAAGAGCAACCCCATCCCGACCCCGGCGGGACCACCGAGCGCCACGAGGGCGAGGACCGCGACAGGCAGTGAGGTGGCGAGGGCCAGGGCGGTCACGAGCAGGACGGTGAGCACGCCGCAGCCGAGCATCGGGCGCAGGTAGTCACCCGTTCGGTCGGCGCGGGTCGGCACGATGAGCGTGGAGACGAACCCGCTGATGTTGTATGCCGCGAGCGCCCATCCGACCTGCGCCGGGGTCGCGTCGTAGAGGGCGACGAGGAGAAGGCCGACGGACGGGTTGAGGAAGGCGAACTGGAGGCCCCACAGGAGAGCGGACGCGGAGACGAGCGTCCCGTTACCCCGCCGCGGGAGCGGCATACGGCTCACTTCTTCTTGTCGCTCGCCTCGTCGGCGGTGAGGGCGGCGATGAAGGCGTCCTGGGGCACCTCGACCCGACCGACCATCTTCATCCGCTTCTTCCCCTCCTTCTGTTTCTCGAGGAGCTTGCGCTTGCGGGTGATGTCGCCGCCGTAGCACTTGGCAAGGACGTCCTTGCGCATGGCGCGGATGTTCTCGCGGGCGATGACCCGGGAGCCGACCGCCGCCTGGATCGGCACCTCGAACTGCTGGCGCGGGATGAGCTTCTTGAGACGCCCGGCCATCATGACGCCGTAGGCGTAGGCCTTGTCCTTGTGGACGATGGCGCTGAACGCGTCGACCGTCTCCCCCTGGAGGAGGATGTCGACCTTGACGAGGTCGGCCACCTGGTCACCGGCGGGCTCGTAGTCGAGGGACGCGTAGCCGCGCGTGCGCGACTTCAGCTGGTCGAAGAAGTCGAAGACGATCTCCGCCAGGGGCAGGGTGTAGCGCATCTCGACGCGGTCCTCGGACAGGTAGTCCATCCCCAGCAAGGCGCCCCGCCGCTGCTGGCAGAGCTCCATGATGGCGCCGACGAACTCGCTCGGGGCGAGGATCGTCGCCCGGACGACCGGTTCGCGGACCTCGGCGACCTTCCCGCCGGGGAACTCGCTCGGGTTCGTGACGTCGACGTCGGTGCCGTCCTCCATCGTCACGTCGTACTCGACGTTGGGCTGGGTCGAGATGAGGTCGAGGCCGAACTCCCGTTCGAGCCGCTCACGGACGATCTCGAGGTGGAGCAGCCCGAGGAACCCGCACCGGAACCCGAACCCCAGCGCCGCGGACGTCTCCGGCTCGTAGACGAGCGCCGCGTCGTTGAGCTTGAGCTTGTCGAGCGCGTCACGCAGGTCGGGGTAGTCCGACCCGTCGACCGGGTAGAGCCCGGAGAAGACCATGGGCCGCGGGTCGCGGTAGGCCCCGAGCGAGGCCGCCGCCGGGCGGGACGCGTTCGTCACGGTGTCGCCGACGCGCGACTGGCGGACGTCCTTGACGCCGGTGATGAGGTAGCCGACCTCACCGACGCCCAGCCCCTTGGAGGGCGTCGGTTCCGGGCTGATGACGCCGATCTCGAGCAGCTCGTGCGTCGCCTGGGTCGACATCATGACGATGCGTTCACGCGGGTTGAGGTTGCCGTCGACGACGCGCACGTACGTGATGACACCCCGGTAGGTGTCGTAGATGGAGTCGAAGATCATGGCCCGCGCGGGAGCGTCCGGGTCGCCGACGGGTGAGGGCACCTGGCGGACGATCTCGTCGAGGAGCGCCTCGACCCCCTCACCCGTCTTCCCCGAGACGGACAGGCAGTCGGAGGGCTGGCACCCGATGAGCCGGGCGAGCTCCTCGGCATACTTCTCCGGCTGCGCCGCGGGCAGGTCGATCTTGTTCAGGACCGGGATGATCGTCAGGTCGTTCTCCATCGCGAGATAGAGGTTCGCCAGCGTCTGCGCCTCGATCCCCTGCGCCGCGTCGACGAGGAGCACGGCACCCTCGCAGGCGGCGAGCGACCGCGACACCTCGTACGTGAAGTCGACGTGGCCCGGGGTGTCGATCATGTTCAGCACGTACGTCCGCCCGGCGCTCTCCCACGGCATCCGGACGGCCTGCGACTTGATCGTGATGCCGCGCTCGCGCTCGATGTCCATCCGGTCGAGGTACTGGGCCCGCATGGCGCGCTCGTCGACGACACCGGTCAGCTGGAGCATCCGGTCGGCGAGGGTCGACTTGCCGTGGTCGATGTGGGCGATGATGGAGAAGTTGCGGATCGCCTCGGGCGGCGACGCGTGCGGCTGCAACGCGGTGCGGGCTCGGGGAGACACGGGCGGGTCGGGTCCTCGTCGGTGGTGGGCGGTCGGCTCACCAGTCTCCCATGGCAGATGCCGGATGCCGTGCACACCGCTCAGCGGGAGGCGTACTCCGCGAGCCGGGTCATCGCCTCCTCGCAGTCGGCGGTGGCCCCGGCGAAGCTGAACCGGAACCAGCGCGACCCGTCGAGGGAGGCGTCGGCTTCCGCGTGGTGCGGCGCGAAGTCGACCCCGGGTGTCACCGCGACGCCCGTCGCGTCGAGGACGTCGACGCACCAGCGGAGCGAGTCGTCCGTCAGGTGGCCGATGTCGGCGTAGGCGTAGAACGCGCCGTCGCACGGCGCCCACCGGGTGACGCCGAGCTCGGGCAGCCTGGACAGGACGATGTCGCGGTTGACCGCATACCGGGCGACGTGCCCGTCGAGCTCGGCCCGCGCCTCCGCGCCGAACGCCTCGACGGCGGCGACCTGCGCGATCGCCGGGGCGCAGATGTTGAGGTTGCCGAGGAGCAGCTCGACGGGACGGACGAGGGGCTCGGGCAGGACCGCCCAGCCGACGCGCCATCCCGTCATCGAGTAGTACTTGCTGAAGGAGCCGATGACGACGGCCGCGTCCGACGTGGCGAGCGCCGACGACTCGACGGCGCCGAACGTGATCCCGTGGTAGATCTCGTCGCTGATGAGCAGGACACCCTCCTGCTCACACCAGCGGGCAAGGGCCGCGAGCTCGGAGGCGTCGACGACCGTGCCGGTCGGGTTGGCCGGTGAGGCGAGGATGAGCCCGGCCGGGACCCGCCGCTGGTCGGCGGTCCAGGCACGGACCGCGTCGAGGGTGGCCCGGAAGCTCACGTCGGGTCCGCAGTCCAGCTCGACCGCCCGGCACCCGAGCGCCCCGAGGCTGTTGCGGTATGCCGGGTAGCCCGGTCTGGTCATGAGGACCGTGTCTGCGGGGTCGAACGCGGCGAGGAACACGGCGGTGAAGGCCGCCGAGGATCCCGTCGTCACGGCGACACGGCGCGGATCGAGGGCGTGACCCGTCGTCCTGCCGTAGTGCGCGGCCACCGCCTCCCGAAGGGCGGCCACCCCCATGGCATCGGTGTAGCCGTGCGGCGCCCCGGAGGCGATCGCCGCGACGGCGGCTCGGCGAACGGGCGCGGGGGCCGGCGTCGACGGCTGTCCCGCGCACATGGTCAGGACGTCGCCGACGCGACGCTGACGCTCGTTGGCCGCCTTGAGCAGCTCCATGACGTGGAAGGGCTCGACCCGACCGCGGGCCGAAGGGGTCAGCGATGGCACGGACCCATCCTCTCCCCTGCTGAGCGCGTCAGGGGCCCTCCCCTCATGGAGAGGAGGGCCCCTGACGCCGGGCCTGCTAGAGGGAGGCGGCCTTCTTGGCCATGGCCGACTTCTTGTTCGCGGCCTGGTTGGCGTGCAGGACGCCCTTGCTCACGGCCTTGTCCAGCTTCGTCGAGGCGAGCGCGAGCAGCTCCTTGGCCTCGTCGGCCTTGCCCGCGTCGGCGGCCTCGCGGAACTTGCGGACCCAGGTGCGAACCTCGGACTTGACCGCCTTGTTGCGCTCCGTCGCCGCGCGGTTGGTCTTGATCCGCTTGAGCTGGGACTTGATGTTTGCCACGTAGGTGTCTTTCTGGTGTCAAGGTCGGGTTGCCGTAGAGGGCGGCTCACGGGGCTCGGGACGGAGCGTGGGGGTACCCCTGCGCAAGCCTGTGGATCGTCCGTGTGGGCACGCATGACCCATGCGCGCACGCGAGGGGACAATCTACCAGCGTCGGGGTCGACTGGACCAATCCGCTCAGCGTGGCTGCCGCTCGTCGGTGATCGTGAGGATGGCCCGCTCGACGGCGAACACCGCATCCCGTCCGCCCCCCTTGACCTCCGCGTCCGCCGCCGCGAGGGCCTGGATGGACCGACCGAGGCCTTCGGCCGACCAGCCCGGGAGGAGCCGGTTCGCCTTGTCGACCTGCCACGGTGCGAGGCCGAGGTCCCGGGCGATGTCCACGGAACGGCCGCGACCGGCGTTCCCGACCCGGACGAGCTGGCGCAGCTGCTGGGCGAGGACGGCGACGATGGGGACCGGGTCGACCCCGGCCGCGATCGCGTGGCGGAGGAGCCGCAGCGCCTCGCTCGCGTTGCCCGCCAGGGTGGCGTCGGCGACCCGGAAGCCCGTCGCGACGACCTTGCCACCGTGGTAGGTCGTCACGACGGCCTCGTCGATGACGCCGGTCGTGTCGGCGATGAGCTGCTGGCAGGCCGAGGCGAGCTCCGCGACGTTCGAGCCGACGGCCTCGATGAGGGCCGAGATCGCGCCCGCCGTCGCCCTGCGCCCGGCGGCGCGGAACTCGTGCGTCGCGAAGTCCGTCTTGTCCCGGTCCGTCTTGATGGCCGGGGCCTCGAGCACGCGGGCGCCGGCGCCCGTCATCGCATCGAGGACCTTGCGCCCGCGGTTACCGCCCTTGTGCCGAACGATTAGGGTGCTCCCCGGCTCGAGGCCGACGGCGAGGAGGGCGAGGAGGTCGCCCTGGAGCTCGTCCCCCGCCTCGTCGACGTCGGCGACGACGATCGCCTTGTCCTCGCCGAACAACGACGGTGCGGCGTGGGCGATGACGTCCCCCGGGGTGTACGTCGCGGCGTCGAGCCGGACCACGTCGAGCTGCGGGAACGTCACGCGCAGCTGCGTGAGGACAGAGGCGACGGCCCGGTCGGCGAGGACCTGTTCGGGACCGGTGACGAGGACGAGCGGCGGCACGTGCCGCGGCACGCCGATGAGGTTCTCGCTCGTCACGGGGAGAGCCTGCCACGGTCGCACGACATCAGGCCTCGTCGAGGCGCAGACCGAGCGCCTCCAGCCGCGCGGCGACGGCACCGAGCGGCAGCTCGACCTGGTCGGCGATCTCCTCGAGGGTCGCGCCGACCTCGACGCCGTCGGCAAGCTCGGCGTCCTCCTCGGCCGACCACGCGTGTCCGTGCGTCACCGCCGTGCGGCTCGAGGCAGGGGCCGGTGGTGGCGCTGCGACCGGTGCCGCACGGGGTCCCGGCGTCGCCGTCGGGGGCCTCGCGCCGACGGCGGCGGCGCGACGGGGGCCGGGGGTTCGGACAGGCACCGGGGGCGGCGCCTGCGCGTCGAGCCGGCCGAGCGCGCCGAGGACGAGGTCGCGGTCGGCCGTCGGCCAGAACGGGGGAAGGGAACGCTGGAGGAAACCGGCATACCGGGCCGTCATCATCCGTGAGTCGAGGATGGCGACGACGCCGCGGTCGTCGGACCGGCGGATGAGCCGGCCGGCACCCTGGGCGAGGCGCAGCGCCGCATGGGTCGCCGAGACCGCCATGAACCCGTTGCCCCCCAGCCCGGCGACCGCCTCGGTCCGGGCCGAGGCCAGGGGGTCGTCGGGGCGCGGGAACGGGATCCGGTCGATGAGGACAAGCTGACAGCTCGAGCCCGGCACGTCGACGCCCTGCCACAGGGAGAGGGTGCCGAACAGGCATACGGTCGGCTCCCGGGCGAACGCGCGGACGAGGGTGCCGATCTGGTCCTCCCCCTGGCACAGGAAGGTGACCTCGGCGTCGTCGAACCGTTCGCGCATGGCCTCGGTCGCATCACGAGCCGCCCTCATCGAGGAGAAGAGGCCGAGCGTGCGGCCACCAGCCGCCCGGACGAGCGCCTCGATCTCGTCCAGCGTCGCCGCCGCGATGCCGTCACGTCCCGGCGGCGGCAGGTGACGGGCGACGTATGCCATGGCCTGGCCCGGGTAGTCGAACGGGCTGCCGACGTCCAGGCCGGTCCACTCGGGCGCGCCCGGGCTGCGGAGCCCGATCATGCCGGCGAGGGCGTCGAAGGACCCGCCGAGCTCGAGGGTCGCTGACGTGAGGACGACCGTCCGGTGGGCGAAGACCGCCTCCTTGAGCAGCTCGGCAACGCTCATCGGGGCCACGTGGAGGACCGTGCCACGCCGCTCGTCGCGGGCCACCCAGGTGACATCGAGGGGGCGCTCCTCGAGGATGCGCCCGGCGTTCTCGAACACCTCGTCGACGGCCGCCTTCGCCACCTGTCGGGTGCCCTCGACCTCCCCACCCTGGTCGGGCCTCAGCCCGCTCTGGACCGCGCGGGCGGTGTCGCGGGTACGGGCGAGGGCGAGGGCGAGGGCGTCCGGGGTTCCGTGGGCCAGCCGGCCTTCCGGAAGCGCGCCGAGGGCGGCCTCGAGCAGCGCGGCGGCCTCGTCCATCGGCTCGGTCGACTCGACGTGCCGGGCGGCCTTCTTCGCCGCGGCGCTGACCATCGACGCGGTCAGCTCGTCGGTGATCGTCGACGTCACCCGGTCGACCAGCTCGTGGCCCTCGTCGATGACGAGGAGGTCGTGCTCGGGCAGCATCTGGCGGCCCTCGAAGGCGTCGATGGCCATGAACGAGTGGTTCGTCACGACGACGTCGACGTGGTGGGCCGCCTCGCGGGACCGCTCGACGAAGCACTCGTTGAACGCCGGGCAGCGGCCGCCGAGGCACTCGTGCGCGCTGACGGAGACCTGATGCCAGGCTCGCTCGGACACGCCCGGGACGAGCTCGTCCCGGTCGCCGGACTCGGTCTCCTCCGCCCAGGCCCGGAGCCGGAGGACCTCCTTCCCGAGGCGGCCGACGTTCTCGTCGACGGCCCCCCTGGCCAGGAGCGCGCCCTCGTCATCGTCGGGGAAGCCGCCCTCGAGCTTGTGGACGCACACGTAGTTGCGCCGACCCTTGACGAGGGCGTAGGTCGGTCTCCGGCCGAGCAGCGGCTCGAGCGCGGCGGCGAGCCGGGGCATGTCCCCGTCGACGATCTGGGACTGCAGGGCGAGGGTGGCCGTCGAGACGACAGCCGGACGTCCGGTGCGGTGCGCGTGGGCGAC
>JAJXUB010000080.1 GCA_021783215.1 Actinomycetes bacterium
GTCATCCCCGGCGGCCACATCGACGGCACGGTCCTGCTCGACGACCAGGACCTCTACGCCCCGTCCGTCGACCCGGTGACGGTGCGCCGGACGATCGGGATGGTCTTCCAGCGGCCGAACCCGTTCCCGACGATGACGGTGCGCGACAACGTCGCCGCGGGTCTGAGGCTCAACGGAGTCAAGGACAGGAAGCGGCTCGACGAGGTCGTCGAGAAGTCCCTCAGGAGCGCCAACCTGTGGAACGAGGTCAAGGACCGGCTCGACAAGCCGGGCGCGGGCCTGTCCGGGGGGCAGCAGCAGCGGCTGTGCATCGCCCGGACCATCGCCGTCCAGCCGGAGGTCATCCTCATGGACGAGCCCTGCTCGGCGCTCGACCCGATCTCTACGCTGGCCATCGAGGATCTCATCGACGAGCTGAAGGACAAGTACACCGTCGTCATCGTGACGCACAACATGCAGCAGGCGGCGCGGGTGTCGGACCAGACGGCGTTCTTCAACCTCAAGGCCCAAGGCCAGCCGGGCCGACTCGTCGAGATGGGCGACACCCAGAAGATCTTCAGTACCCCGACCGAGAAGTCGACGGAGGACTACATCTCCGGCCGCTTCGGGTGACCCCCGACGCCGAGGAGGTCGTCGATCTCCGCCTCGCTGAGCGGCCCGGGGAGGGCGCAGAGAGAGGCGACGAGACGACCGACGAGCTCGATCTCCTCCTCGAGACGGTCGTCGACGACCTCGCGGTCGTCGTCGTTGCGCAGGCGCGCCATCACGCGCTCCAGTCTACGAGCGGCGGGCTCGTGGCGCCTGGTAACCGAACAAGTCAGTGGTGCCGGACCGGGAGCGCCTCACGGCGCGTGGCCGCTCGTAGCGGCTGAAGTTGGGACCCGGGGCTGCCGCGGCCCGGCACCGCCGCACACTCTACGTCCTGCGTCTGCGTAATGGCGAGTCATGGGGAGCAATGACGCAGACGCACGGCGTATGCCGTCCCTTACGTGAGGTCGCCGGCTCGCCAGAGCCGGGCGCATGCCCGCAGGTCCTCGCTTGTCGAGAGCATCGCGGCCGCCTGCTCGGTGGCCCGGGTCCCATCGGCATCCTCGGGTGCCAGGTCGGCGCGCCCGGCCGAGACGACCGCGCAGAACGCCGCCGCCCGGTCGAGGGCGACGGCGAGGTCGCCGTCGAAGACCCCCGTCAGGACGTCGTCGGCCAGCGCCCTGACCTCGTCAGGACCGGGCGGGACGGCAACCCCGGCCACGGCATGGTTGACGTCGGTGAACCGCATCCCGGCGGCGTACTCGTCCGCCGCCGCCCGTGGGCTGCGCTGAACCCACTCGCGGAGCGCATACAGGCGCCACAGAGCTCCGGGGAGGGAGCGGGCGGGCCGGTCGGCCCACAGCTCGGCCACCGTCGAGAGCCCGAGCTCGTCGACGAGGGCGACGAGCCGCCGCGTCAGCTCCGGCTCATGGGCGGCCCGACCCGTCCCGACGAGGACCGCCGCCGTCTGGTGGGCGACCTCCGACAGCTCGGCCGGCCCGGGAGTCGTGCCACCGTGCGCCTCCATGGCATCGGGGCCGAAGTGGACCGGTCGACGCGGGACGCCGCGGCCCGAGGGAGGTGTCGTCACCAGGTGAGTTTCGCACGAGCTGCCGCGACGCTCGCCAGGCAACGGCGCGGCATACGGCGCTATGGTCGAAGGACCGACCTGCCAGGAGGTATCTCATGACCGACCGGACAGACACATCGGAGAGGCCCGCGGAGCCACCGGACCTGAGCGGGGTCCGGCTGACCCGCAGGTCGAGGACGTATGCCGTCAAGCGCGCGTGGGCGGCGTTCAACCGCGACGGCTGCACCGATCTCGCCGCGGCCCTGACCTACTACTGCGTCCAGTCACTCTTCCCCGGGGTGCTGGCTCTCGTCTCGCTGCTCGCCGTCTTCGGCCAGGGACAGAAGACGGTCACCACGATGCTCGGCCTCGTCCGCCAGCTCGGGCAGAGTGGCGTGGCGAACTCACTCAAGGGGCCCATCACCTCCTTGGTGAGCGCCCGGGGGGCCGGGATGGCCCTCGTCATCGGCATCCTCGGCGCTCTGTGGTCCGCCTCCGGCTATGTCGGTGCCTTCGCGCGCGCCATGAACCGGATCTACGGCGTGAGGGAAGGGCGACCGTTCTGGAAGCTGCGCCCATGGCAGCTGCTCATCACGGTCGTGCTCGTCCTGTTGGCCGCCGTCATGCTCATGGGGCTGATCGTCACCGGCCCGGTGGCTCGGGCAGTCGGCACCACGATGGGGATCGGCACGACGGCCGTGACGATCTGGAACTGGGCGAAGTGGCCGGTCATCCTCCTCGTCGTCATCGTCATGGTGGCGCTGCTGTACTGGGCCACGCCGAACGTGCGGCGCGGCCGGCTGCGGATCATGTCGGCGGGGGCGGCAACGGCCATCCTCGTCTGGCTCGTCGCATCGGCGGCGTTCGGCTTCTACGTGGCGAACTTCGGCAAGTACAACAAGACGTATGGCTCGCTCGCGGGCGTCATCATCTTCCTGCTGTGGCTGTGGCTGACGAACGTCGCGCTGCTGTTCGGCGGTGAGCTAGACACCGAGCTCGTCCGGGCTCGCCAGCTCGAAGCCGGTATCGCCGCCGAGGAGACGATCCAGCTGCCGGAACGCGACGCCTCCGGCGTGGTCAAGTCCCGGGCCAAGCTCGAAAGGCGTGTCGCCGAAGGACGTGCCATCCGGGAACAAGCCGATGCCCGGCACGCTCCCTCCCACCCGAGCACCCCTTGAGCCTGAAGGGCAGGTCTCCCTTAGAGTGAACCGCGCTGCCGCGCGGTGTGCTCCTATGCCGGGCGGCCCGGGCCTCTAGCTCAACGGCAGAGCTGCGGACTTTTAATCCGTAGGTTGTGGGTTCGAATCCCACGGGGCCCACGATCCACGGCACGGTCAGACGCCCCCGAACCCTTTGGTCCCGCGGGGCCACGGCCCCCTTGGCGGCGTTGGGCACTCCTGGCTCACCCAGGGCTCTTCTGGTGGCCGCCGTGCGGCGCAACCACTCGTAATCGGTGCCGGTCCTGGGGTCAGGACGTGAGCGGGCCGTTCGGCGCGGCTCAGAGCTGGAGGCCTGCCTCGAGCTGGCCCATGGCCTCGTCGAGGAGGGTGACGAGGTCGGCGGTGGGGTCCTCGAGGAGGAGGAACTCGACGGCGATGGCGACACCGACGACGGCTCCCGTGAGGGTGCGTACCGCCATGTCGGTGGGGTTGCGGCCGGTTCGGAGGGCGACGGCGTCGGCGAGGACCCGCATGGCGGAGGTGAGCTGGTCGAGCATGGCGGCGCGTAGTTCGGGCACGGCCATGCCGAGCTGGGTGCGTTCCTTCAGGTCAGCCATCTCGGTGTCCGACATCTGAGCGAACACGGTGTTGAAGCTCGCCCTCAGTGCCTGGACCGGGGTCAGCTCGGCGGGCTGGGACAGGAAGGCGCTGACGGCCAAGGGGTCGAAGTCGTCGAGAAGGACGACGTCGGCCTTGGTGGGGAAGTACCGGAAGAACGTGCTCTCGGAGACGTCGGCGGCGTCGATGATCTGCTGGACCGTGGTGGCCTCGTACCCCTGCTCGCGGAACAGGCGCAGACCGTGCTCCTGGATGACCTGTCGCATACGCGCCTTCTTGCGCTCACGCAGCCCCAGGGCCGGCCGATCAGTCGCTTCCGACAACCTCGCGCTCCTTGCCGCGTGCATCCTGGCCGGGCGGTTCGACGACGTTCATCCGCGGCAGGTAGATCAAGGCCAGAATCATACCGGCCAGGGCGATCGCGGCCGAGACGACCAGCGCCCCGTCCATGCCACGGACGAACGCCGCCCTGACGGAGTGCAGCAGTGTCACAGACCCCGTCGATCGGGCGACGGCGAGGCCACCGAAGACGCTCTGGCGCACCGTGGCCGCGGCATGGGCAGGCAGTGAGGCGACATCGAGGTGGGCGAGGTAGCCGGCGCTGAGGACGCTGCCGAGGATCGCGGTGCCGAAGGGACCGCCCACCTTGTTGACCGCTTGTAGCACCGCGGAGCCCACGCCGCTGCGTTCTTCGGAGAGCTGGACGAGAGCGGCCGAGGACGCCGTGGCCATGGCCAGGCCCACGCCTGCCCCGACAACGGCCATCCATGCGGCCACGGTGATGCTGCTGGCGTTGACGGTCGTCCTCGACGCGGACCACAGCCCGATCGCCAGCAGGGCGAAACCGCCCGCCGCGACGAACGTCGCGCTCACCCGGCGCACGAGCCTGTCGGCGGGCACCGCGCCGGCCACCAACCCCGCGACCAGGGGCAGCAGGCGCACGCCAGAGCCCATGGCGTCGGCACCCTGGACCCCCTGGAAGAACTGCGGCATCGTGAACAGGACCCCGATCATCGACAGGACCGCCACCGCCGTGAGGATCGCGCCCCATGTGAAGGAGGCCGACCGGAACAGTGTCAGGTCCAGCACCGGCTGCCCGCCCGGACGGCGCGTCAGCCGGCGTTCCCACGCGAAGAACCCGGCCAGCATGCCGACACCGAGGCCGATGGATCCCAGCGCGCCTGGGGACCACCACCCGTCGCGGCCGGCCCCGATCAACCCGTACGTCACGGTCACGAGGCCGGCGGTCGAGGCGAGGACACCGACCGGGTCGACGCCCGGACGCACCAGGGCGCGGGACTCGGGCACCAGTGCCGCGGTGGCCACGAGCCCGACCGCCACCACGGGCACGTTGACCAGGAACACCGAGCCCCACCAGTACCGAGTCAACAACCAGCCGCCAAGGATCGGGCCCAGCGGCATCGCGAGGAAGTTCGCCAGGGCCCACACGCCCACTGCCCTGGGCCGCTCCGCCGTGCTGAACAGGACTGTCAGCGAGGAGATGGCCATGACGACGATCGCGGCGCCGCTCACCCCGAGCAGCGCCCGCGCCACCAGGAACTGCGCCACGGTCGTCGAGTACGCCGACAGGCCCGACCCGCAGCCGAACAGGGCTAGACCACCCAGCAGCACCTTCTTGCGCCCGTACCGGTCACCGAGCAGACCAGCGGGCAGCATGGCGGCCGCGAGCACCAGGAAGTAGCCCGAGGAGAACCACTGCAGGTCCGACTCCGACGCGTGCAGCGCGGCCGCCAGCGTCGGCAACGCCACGTTGAGCACCGTGCTGTCCAGGCCCACGGCCACCACGGCCAGGCTCACGCCGACCAACGCCCACCACTTGCGCACTCCCGTCCCCATGATCGTCTCCCTCCGTGACAGTCGCTACCATTTGAGGGTAACCCCCGTAGATCCAGATGGCAAACGAGCGTCCGCGGGTCGTCGGCCGCCAGCGCAACGACGTGTTCGCGGACCTCGGAGGGTTCGATGTCGCCCGAGGCTGCGAGCGTCGTCGTCCTCGACGGCGAGGAGGGCCCGTGCGGGGACCGCCGTCGCGCACGTGCGGGTGAAACCGAGGTGGGAGGGCCGCTGCGCCTGGTCGCGTCTGCGCGTCACACCGGGTCAGCGGCGGGGTTGGTCGCCGGCGACGTCCTGGCCCGGTCGGCATAGGATGGCTGGCCCACGTCGACGCGACGACTACCTGTCTGCGCGGTTTCCAAGGAGAAGAGCCACCGTGAAGGCAGCAATCTTCAAGGGTAAGAAGATGATCGAGGTAGGGCAGCGCCCCGACCCGCGTATCCAGGACCCCACCGACGCCATCGTCCGGGTCGTCCGCGGCTGCGTATGCGGATCCGACCTCTGGTACTACCGAGGCATCAACCAGCACCGGGTCGGAAGCATCGGCCACGAGTACATCGGAGTCGTCGAAGCCGTCGGTGACGACGTCGCCACCCTCGCTGTCGGTGACTTCGTCATCGCCCCGTTCACGTACAACGACGGCACGTGTCCCGCGTGCCAGGCCGGCTTTCAGTCCAACTGCGAGCACGGCGGCGCCTTCGGAAACGGCGAGACCGACGGTGGCCAGGGTGAGAAGGTCCGGGCCCCCTACGCCGACGCCACCCTCGTCAAGGTCCCCGGCGCCGAGGCCGAGTTCACCGACGAGCAGCTCGCCTCGTTCACCGCCCTGTCCGACGTCACATGCACCGGCTACCACGCGGCCGTCAGCGCCGGCGTCAGAGACGGCAAGACCGTCGCAGTCGTCGGGGACGGGGCCGTCGGCCTCTCCGCCGTGCTCGCCGCGAAGAAGCTCGGTGCCGCCCGCATCATCGCCCTGAGCCGCAACCCCGCCCGTCAGGCCGTGGCCAAGGAGTTCGGTGCCACCGACATCGTCGAGGAACGCGGGGACGATGCTGTCGCGGTCGTGCTGCGGCTCACCGACGGAGCCGGCGTGGACGCTGCCCTCGAGTGCGTCGGCACCGACCAGTCCATCGCGACCTGTGCCGGGATCGTCCGGGCCGGCGGGATGATCGGAGCCGTCGGCGTCCCCCTGTACGAGGAGTTCGAGTACAAGACGCTGTTCTGGAAGAACGTCGGCATCAAGGGCGGAGTCGCACCCGCCCGCCAGTACATCCCCGAGCTCCTCGAGGACGTCCTCGCGGGGCGCATCAACCCCGGCCTCGTCTTCGACCACACCACCGACCTCGACCACGTCGCCGACGCCTACGCCGCCATGGACGAGCGCCGGGCCATCAAGTCACTGCTCACGATCGGCCGGGGCTAGGCGCCGCCGTCGAGCCGGCGCCGACCAGCGGTTGTCGCCGCCCAGCACGGCAGCGAGGAGCCGCCACCAACGGTCCTCACTGGGATGGGCCCGTCACGTCCGCTGTGCGGACGTGACGGGCCCATCCTCGAAAGGACGCCGTCGATCTCAGCCGTCGGCGCCCGCGGGAGTCGACGTCGCCGTCAGACCTTCGAGCTTGAGCGCGTTCTGCACGTACTCGTTGGTGAACGTGTTGGCCAGCGTCACCTTCGCCGTGTCGACGCCGATCTGCGTCTCCATCGCGAAGACGGTCTTCGGGCCGCCGGCGGGCATGATGCCGTCGGGCAGGAACTGACCCTTGTCGGTCGCCAGGCCGGCGATGTACTGGTCCTTGGTGATCGTGGCGTTCGACACGAAGTCCGCCGGGAGCTTGTCGGCGATGTCGGCTGCCGTGTGCGTACTGATCCAGTGCATCGTCGCAACGAGGGCGTCGACGACATCCTGAGCCGCCGCCTTGTGCGAGCTGACCCAGCTCGCCTGTGCCAGCACGCCTGCCGCCGGCCAGGCGCCCCCGAGCGCGGCCGTGGCGCCGTCAGTGGTAGCCAGGTCGATGGCCGAGTAGGCCAGCTTCCGGTTCTCCAGAGCGCCGACGGTCGGCTGTGTGGTCATGACGCAGTCCACCGACTTGCGCTGGATGCCGGCGATGGCCGTCGTGCCGGCGCCGACCGCGACCGTGTGGTACTCGCTCTTGGTGATTCCCTTCTGGGCCGCCATGAACTGCGTCAGCTCGTCCGTGCCCGACCCCAGGTCGGTGACGCCGAGGTTCTTGCCCTTGAAGTCGGCCGCCGAGTGCACGCCGCTGTTCATGCCGCACATCTCGCGCTCGCCCGGGGCGCCGGACAGCTGAACGATGTCGATGACGTCCTTGCCCTTGGCCTGGAAGTCGATCGTGTGGATGTACCAGGCACCGGCCATGTCCACCTGTCCCGAGGCCATGGCGTCCTCCGCGCCGACACCGCCGTTGGTCTCGGTCGAGAGCTCGACGTTGACGCCGTACTTCTTGTAGAAGCCGAGATCCTGAGCGAGCTGGTACGGAAGGTAGATCTGCTTGTCGATGCCGCCGACCATGAGCCTGACGGTCGGTATGGCGGTGCCGCTCGACGGGCTGGAGCCCGAACCGGACCCGGAGGAGGAACCAGAACCGCAGGCCGCGGCGCCGAGGACAACCGTTCCCGCGGCTGCGATGAAGAGTGCGCGTTTGAACATGGTGAGTGTGCCTTTCGTGTGGTGCCGGAGTTGACGACGCGGCGTTGTTGTGCGGAGAGCCGGGGGCCGCACCCCGGGTGGGTCAGATGGCCTGGGCCTCGGACCTGTTCGGTGGGCGCCACGCCAGGACGCTCTTCTCGAGCAGGGTGATGAGATACTCCGCGGCCAGGGTGACGACGGCCATGATGGCCATGCACGCGAAGACCGTGTCGGGGTCGAAGCTGCCTTGGGCCTGGCTGATGATCAGCCCGATGCCGTGCTGGGCGCCGAGCACCTCGGCAACGAGCGCGCCGATGATGGCGAAGCCGAATGCCGTGTGCAGGCTCGCGATGATCCAGGTCAAGGCGGACGGGATCGTGACGTGACGGGCGATGCCCAGCGGTGAGGCGCCCAGCACCTTGACGTTGGCGACAAGGTTCGGGTCGACCTCCCGCACGCCCTGGAAGGCGTTGAAGAAGACGATGAAGAAGACCAGCACCGAGGCCAGCAGCACCTTCGGGAAGGTGCCCAGGCCGAAGGCCACGATGAAGATCGAGCCGAGGATGATGCGGGGGATCGCGTTGAGGATCTTGATGAACGGACCCACGACGTCGGCCAGGTACCGGTTCTGGCCCAGCAGCAGGCCGAACGCGACGCCGAAGACCGTCCCGAGGGCGAAGCCGTAGAGCGCCTCCTTGATGGTGATCCAGAGGTTGAACCAGATCGACCCGAAGGCCGAACCCTTGGTGAAGAGCCTCACGAGCGAACCCCAGATCCCCGAGGGCTCACCGTAGAAGAACTTGTCCATGACACCGGTTGCCGTCGCGAGCTGCCAGCCACCCACGACGACGACGACGAGGAGGACCCGGCCGAACCACACCAGGGTCAGGCGCCTGCGTCGGGCGGCGATCGCGGCCGCCTGAACGTGGCCGTCGATCTCGGAGGCCGGGACCCCGGCGGCCGGGTGCTCCGTCTTGGTGCTCATGCCGCGCCCGCCGTCTGCGCGTAGGCGCGGCTGACCTCGTCCTTGAGGGCGGACCAGATCTGACCCTGCAGCTCCAGGAAGCGGGGTTCGTGCCGAATGGCCTGCACCTCGCCCCGCGGCCGCGGCAGGTCGATGTCGAAGCTGTGCTTGATCGAACCGGGGCTGCTCGTCATGACGAACACCCGGTCGGCGAGCGCGACGGCCTCGTCGAGGTCGTGAGTGATGAAGACCACGGAGGGTCGCACCTGCTCCCACAGGCCGAGGAGCTCGGTCTGCATGATGGCCTTGGTCTGCACGTCGAGGGCGCCGAATGGCTCGTCCATGAGCAGGATCCTCGGTTCGTTGATCAGCGCGGCGGCCATGGCGACGCGCTTGCGCATCCCACCGGACAGCTGGTGCGGGTATCGGTCCTCGAAGCCGGCCAGGCCCACTCGTCTCAGCCAGTCCCGGGCGAGGATCACGGCCTCCTTCTTGGCCATCCCGTTGAGGATGGGGCCGACCATGACGTTGGCCAGCACGGACTTCCACGGGAAGAGCGCGTCGGCCTGGAACATGAAGCTGACGCCCTTGGTGATGCCCGCGACCTCTCTGCCCCCGACCTTGACCGAGCCTGCACTCGGCGGCTCGAGTCCGGACACCAGACCCAGCGTCGTCGACTTGCCACATCCGGTCGGCCCGACAATCGCGCAGAACTGCCCAGGCTCGACCACGAGGCTCACGTCGCGGATCGCGGTGAACGGCTCGCCCTTGGGGGTGAGGTAGCGCTTGGTGAGCCCGACGAGCTCGATGCGCGCCGCGTCGACCGGATGGTCGAGCGGGGCG
>JAJXUB010000010.1 GCA_021783215.1 Actinomycetes bacterium
GAGCCCGCCGCCGCCGGCGGCGGCGCCCGAGCGCCGCGGCGCCGCGGCGGGCGCGGCGCTCCGCCGAGGCGACCGGGAGTGCCGCGTTCGCTCGTCGGCAACCCGCGCCGACGAGCGCGTGTCCTGTTCGTCGCGGCGGCCTTCGTCCTGTCGATCTTCGCCGCTCAGACCTTCCGGATCCAGGGAATCGACTCTGCGGCCGTCGCCGCACAGGCGCTCTGGGAGCGGGAGGGTCGCGGCCGGCCGGTCCCGGCCGTCCGAGGGGAAATCCTCGACGCCAACGGGGCCGTCCTCGCCTCAAGCGTCGCCAAGCGGACGGTCACCGTCGACCAGACGACCGTCTGCACGTACGAGACGAAGAAGTCGACGTGCGCGCCCGACACCGCGCCGAGCGCCGTCGGCCGCGCCGCCGAGCAGCTGGCTCCCCTCCTCGGGATGCCGGTCGACGCCGTCGTCATGAAACTGACGGGGACGGCGCAGTACAACATCGTCGCGACGAACGTCTCCGTCCTGGCGTGGCGCCGGATCGCCGCCCTCGGCATACCCGGGATCTACAGCGAGCAGACGATGACGCGGGTCTACCCGACAACGACGGCGGCCGCCTCGCTCGTCGGCTATCTCCTCGACAACGACCAGGGCGGCGGCGGCATCGAGTATCAGCTCAACGGAGTCCTCGCCGGCCGCGGAGGGTGGGATAAGTCGGAGCTGTCCGCGGGCGGGACGGTCATCCCCGACGGCCAGCAGGACATCACCGCGGCCGTCCCCGGCCGGAACGTCCAGCTGACGATCAACGCCGACCTCCAGTGGTACGCCCAGAACGCCCTGGCCCAGAAGATCCAGGAGGTCCAGGCCCTGTCCGGGACCGCCGTCGTCATGAACGCGAAGACCGGACAGCTCCTCGCCGTCGCGTCCTACCCGACGTTCGACCCCAGCAACCTGTCCAGGGCCGGGGCCTGGCTGTCCAACCAGGCCTTCAGCGACGTCTTCGAGCCGGGCTCGACGGCCAAGGTCATGACGATGGCCGCGGCGCTGTCGGAGGGCAAGGCGACCCCGACGACGCCGGTCATCGTCCCGAACCAGCTGCACCGCTCGGACACGTGGTTCCACGACGCCGAGTCCCACGGCACGGAGTACCTCACAACGGCAGGCGCGCTCGCGCAGAGCTCGAACATGGGCCTCATCCTCATCGGCGAGACGATGTCGGCGCAGACGCTCGAGCGCTACTTCCACAAGTTCGGGCTCGGCTCGACGTCGGGGTCCGGGTTCCCCGGTGAGTCACCCGGCATCCTCGCCCCGGTCGACAAGTGGAGCGGCAGCCAGCGCTACACAGTCATGTTCGGGCAGGGGCTCTCCGTCACGGCGATCCAGGCCGCGAGCGTGTTCCAGACCATCGCCGACGGCGGGGTCCGCATGGCGCCCCGGCTCGTCCAGTCGGTCGAGGACACGACGGGGGCGATGGTGCCACAACCGACGGCCCCGGGCGTGCGCGTCATCCCGGCGAAGGCGGCCGAACAGCTGTCCCAGATGCTCGAAGGCGTCGTCTCCGTCGAAGGGACCGCCCCGCTGGCGAAGATCCCCGGCTACCGCGTCGCCGGCAAGACGGGCACGGCCAACCGGATCGCCGCCAACGGGCGGTACAGCGGCTACACGGCGAGCTTCATCGGGTACGCGCCCGCGGACGACCCGCAGCTCGTCGTCGCCGTCATCGTGCAGCGGCCCGTCAAGGGGACGTACGGCGGCATCGTTGCGGCTCCCGTCTTCCGCAGCATCATGACGTATGCGTTGCAGCTGCTGAAGATCCCGCCGACGGGGACAAAGCCGCCGACCCTCGAGCTCAACGCCCCGGCGTCGACGAGCATCAACGACCCCGCGGTGCTCGCGGACCGTCAGCCGTGACCGGATAGGGTCGACGCCGTGGCCATTCCGCGACCGACACCGCCGATCCGGACCGGCCTGCACGACCTTCTCCACGCCGTGTCCGCGCTCCACGGGGCGCGGGTCATCGGCGACCCGGCGACCGTCGTCACCGGCGTCGCCCTCGACTCGCGGCAGGTCCAGCCCGGCGACCTCTACGCGGCGCTGCCCGGTGCGCACACGCATGGCGGGGCGTATGCCGCAGCTGTCGCCGATCGCGCCGCGGCCATCCTCACGGACCCAGCCGGCGTCGCCCTTGTCACCGAGCAGGGCGTGTCCCTCCCGCTGCTCGTTGCCGACGACCCCCGCGCCGTCCTCGGTGAGGTCTCCCGTGTCGTCTACGGGTCGGACCGCTCCCGGCCGACGATGATCGGCGTCACCGGGACGAACGGGAAGACGACGACCGCCCACCTCATCGCCTCGGCGCTCGGCGCTCTGGGCCGAAGCCACGGCCTCATCGGGACCGTCGAGATGCGCATCGGCGACGAACGGATCACATCGGTTCGGACGACGCCGGAGGCCTGTGACCTCCATGCCCTGCTCGCCGTCATGGGTCGGCGTGGGACGAACGTGTGCGTCATGGAGGTGTCGAGCCACGCCCTTGTCCAGCACCGGGTCGACGGCGTCGTCTACGACGTGGCCCTCTTCATGAACCTCTCGCAGGACCACCTGGACTACCACGGGACGATGGAGGCCTACTTCGCCGCGAAGGCCCGCCTCTTCACGCCCGAGCGCGCCCGTCGCGGCGTCGTGTGCGTCGAGGACGACTGGGGCCGCCGGCTGGCCGCCACGGCACGGGTCCCCGTCGTCACGCTGTCCTCCACCGGGGACGCCGACTGGCGCATCCACCGCGACCCGGCCGACGCCGAGGCGTTCCGGCTCGCCGGTCCTGGCGCCGAGCTCGAGCTTCGGACCCTCCTGCCGGGGGACTTCAACATCGTCAACACGGCGATGGCGGCCCTCGCGCTGCTCGAGATCGGCGTCGCGGGTCGCGACGTCGAGCGGGCCATCCTCACCGACCCGCGCGTGCCCGGACGGATGGAACCGGTCGCACCGACGTCTCCCGACGACCGGGGGACCGTCCCGCGCGCGGTCGTCGACTACGCCCACACCCCGGACGCCGTGACGGCCGTTCTCTCCGCACTGCGCCCGACGACCCCCGGTCGGCTCGTCGTCGTCCTGGGCGCCGGCGGCGAGCGCGACCGAGCCAAGCGGCCGGCGATGGGACGTGCGGCGGTCCTCGGTGCCGACGCCGTCGTCGTCACCGACGACAACCCCCGCAGCGAGCTGCCCGAGGACATCCGCGCCGCGGTACTTTCCGGTGCTCGCGCCGTCGGCGGGAGGACGGTCCTGCGTGAGGTTCCCGACCGCGCCGACGCGATCCGGGCGGGCGTCGCGCTCGCCGCCGAGGTCCCCGGGTCGACGGTGGCCGTCCTCGGCAAGGGCCACGAGACGACCCAGGACGTCGGTGGTGACCGTCGCCCCTTCGACGACCGTGACCACCTGCAACGAGCGCTCGACGACCTCGTCGCGGCGAGAGCCGGCCAGACCCGATGATCCCGACCACCCTCGCCGAGATCGCCGCCGTCACCCACGGCGAGGTCCACGGCATCCGACCCGAGGAGGCGGCCCGGCTCGTCGTCGACGGGCCGGTCGTGACCGACTCCCGCGAGGCGGGCGGCGGGTCGCTCTTTGTGGCCCGCATCGGCGAGAGCCTCGACGGGCACGCCTTTGCCGGCGCGGCCCGCGAACGCGGCGCCGTCGCCGCCCTGACGACGAGGGTTGTCGACGAGCTGCCGTGTGTCGTCGTCGACGACGTCCAGGCCGCCTTCGTCGCCGTCGCGCGCTCCCTGGTCGACCGGTCTGAGGCCCTCACCGTCGTCGGCGTCACCGGGTCATCCGGGAAGACGAGCACGAAGGACCTTCTCGCCCAGGTCCTCGCGACGGCGGGGGAGACCGTCGCCCCCGTAGGCTCGCTGAACTCCGAGGTCGGGGTGCCCCTGACCGTATGCCGCGTGACCCCCTCGACGCGGTTCCTCGTCGTCGAGATGGGCGCCCGCGGGGCCGGGCACATCGAGTACCTGACGAGCATCGCCCCGCCGCGCGTCGGTGTCGTCCTCAACGTCGGTGTCGCCCATATCGGTGAGTTCGGCTCCCGGGAGGCCATCGCCGTCGCGAAGTCCGAGCTCGTCCGCGCGTTGCCGCCCGACGGCACGGCCGTCCTCAACGCCGACGACCCTGCCGTCCGCGCCATGGCCGTGTCGACGGCCGCGCGCGTCATCCTCGTCGGCGAGTCACCCGACGCCGACATCCGCGCCGAGGACGTCCACGTCGACGCGCAGGGCCATCCCTCGTTCACCGTGGTGACGGCGACGGAGTCGGCCACGCTGACCCTCGGAGCGCTCGTCGGCCGCCACCACGTCGGCAACGCCCTGTCCGTCGTCGCCGTCGCCCGGGCGTGTGGGCTCGGCCTCCACGACGTGGTCGCCGCGCTCGCCGCCGCCGGCCCCGTCAGCCGGTGGCGCATGGAGGTCACCCGAACCCCCGGCGGTGTCACCGTCGTCAACGACGCCTACAACGCCAACTCCGACTCCATGCGCGCCGCGCTCGCCGCGCTCGCCGCCATCGCCACCGACGGCCGCCGCTGGGCCGTCCTCGGCACGATGCTCGAGCTCGGCGACGACTCCGACAACGAGCACGCTGAGGTCGGCGCCGAGGCGGTCCGCCAGGACGTCGACGAGCTCGTCGTCGTCGGCGATGCCGCGGCCCCGATGGCCGCTGCCGCGCATCGGAACCCACGCCATGGCGACCACACGACGAGGGTGCGCTACGTCGGCGACGCGGACGCGGCATACGCGATCCTCGCCGAGGAGCTCCGGCGCGGCGATCTCGTGCTTTTCAAGTCGAGCCGCGATGCCGGGCTACGGTGGCTCGGAGACCGTGTCGCCGGACGCGTGGAGGAGCAGGCGTGAAGACCGTCCTGGTGGGCGCCGTCGTCGCACTCGTCGTGGGCCTGCTCGGCACCCCCCTCTTCATCAAGTTCCTTGTCCGGAAGGGCTACGGGCAGTTCATCCGAGACGACGGACCGACGACCCACCACACGAAGCGCGGGACCCCGACGATGGGCGGGGCGATCATCATCCTCGCCTGTCTGCTCGCCTACGTCGTTGCCCACCTCGTCACGCTGACCCCGCCGTCGATGAGCGGCGTCCTCATCCTCTTCCTCATGACGGGGCTCGGGCTCATCGGCTTCCTCGACGACTACCTCAAGATCAGCAACCAGCGCAGCCTGGGGCTCCGGTCGGGGCAGAAGCTGCTCGGACAGGGCATCGTCGGGGTCATCTTCGCCATCCTCGCCGTCCGCTTCCCCAGCGAGTCGCTGCGAACCCCGGCCTCCATGAGGATCAGCTTCGTGCGCGACACGAGCCTGAACTTCGCCGTCCTCGGAGGGGTCGTCGGGCTGCTGCTGTTCATCCTGTGGTCGAACCTCATGATCGCCGGGGCGTCGAACGGGGTGAACCTCACCGACGGTCTCGACGGACTCGCGACGGGCACGTCGGCGATGGTGTTTGCGGCCTACGTCCTCATCGGCATCTGGGAGTTCAACCAGAGCTGCGTCCGCGTGCCCGGTCCGAAGTGCTACGAGGTCCGCGACCCGCACGACGTCGCCCTCATCGCCGCATGCGCCATGGGCGCCTGTTTCGGGTTCCTCTGGTGGAACGCCTCGCCGGCGAAGATCTTCATGGGGGACACCGGCTCACTCGCCCTCGGGGGCGGCATCGCCGGCCTCGCCATCATGAGCCGGACCGAGCTCCTCATGGTCATTCTCGGCGGCCTCTTCGTCATGGTCACTCTCTCGGTCATCATCCAGGTCGCCTCCTTCAAGATGACGGGCAAACGCGTCTTCCGGATGGCCCCGCTCCAGCATCACTTCGAGCTCCTCGGGTGGCAGGAGGTCACGATCGTCATCCGGTTCTGGATCATCTGCGGGCTCTTCGTCGCCCTCGGGCTCGGGATCTTCTACGCCGAGTGGGTGGTGGGCACGACATGACGACGCGCACGTCCGAGCTGACCTCCCGCGACGCGAGCTGGTCGGGCCTGCGGGTCGTCGTCGCGGGTATCGGGGTCAGCGGTTTCGCCGCCGCCGACGCGCTCCTCGAGCGGGGAGCCCACGTCACCGTCGTCGACGGGCTCGCGCCCCGAGACGGGTCGGCTTCCGCCGAACGGGCCCGGATCCTCGACATCCTCGGGGCCACCCTCCTTCTCGGACCGGGGCGGACCGGCGGTCTGCCGCCCGGTGACTGGGACCTCGTCGTCACCTCACCGGGGTGGCGCCCCGACCAGCCGCTCCTCGCCGAGGCCGCGGCCGGCGGCATACCGGTCTGGGGGGAGGTCGAGCTCGCCTGGCGCATGCGGCCCTCGGAGGGGGCCGCCCCGTGGCTGACGGTCACCGGGACCAACGGCAAGACGACAACGGTCAAGATGCTCACGTCCATCCTGCGGGCCGCCGGGCTGCGGGCCTGCGCGGCCGGCAACGTCGGCACGCCGATCCTCGAGGCCGTGCTGCACCCCGACCCCTACGACGTCATCGCCGCCGAGCTGAGCAGCTTCCAGCTCCACTGGTCGTCCTCGATCGCCCCTCGCGCCTCGGCCTGCCTCAACGTCGCGCCCGACCACATCGACTGGCACGGCTCGTTCGAGTCGTATGCCGCAGCCAAGGGCGTCGTCTACGCCCGGACCGAGGTCGCGTGCATCTACAACGTCGAGGACCCCCTGACCGAGCGTCTCGTCGAGGACGCCGAGGTGCAGGAGGGGTGCCGCGCGGTCGGTTTCACCCTCGGCATCCCGGCACCGTCGATGGTCGGTCTCGTCGACGGTGTCCTGGCCGACCGGGCCTTCATCGAGCAGCGGACGCACAACGCCGCCGAGCTCGCCACGGTCGCCGACCTCGGCGGCGACCCCCCTCCCCACTACGTCGCCAACGCCCTCGCCGCAGCCGCGCTGGCCCGCGCGCACGGTGTCCCGGCCTGGGCGGTCCGGGACGGCCTGCGGGCCTTCCGCCCGGACCCGCACCGGATTGCCGACGTCGCCACAATCGACGGCGTCCGTTTCGTCGACGACTCGAAGGCGACGAACCCGCACGCCGCCGCCGCGTCTCTCGGGGCGTACCCGCACGTCGTCTGGGTCGCCGGCGGGCTCCTCAAGGGCGCCGACGTAGACGGCCTCGTCGTGGCGGCCGCCGCACGACTGCGGGGCGTCGTCCTCATCGGTGCCGACCGGCAGCGGATCGCGGCGGCACTTGCCCGACACGCGCCGGATGTCCCCGTCATCGACATTGCCGACACCGACACTGACGTGATGGATCTCGTCGTCTCCCGCGCCGTCGACCTCGCCCACCCCGGCGATGTCGTCCTTCTCGCGCCCGCGGCAGCCTCCATGGACATGTTCACCGACTACGCCGAGCGAGGCGACGCGTTCGCCGAGGCGGTTCACCGGCACAGCCGGGGGGAGTGACATGAGCAGCCATGTCGCCTGGCCGGGTCGCAGCCGGGACGGGGTCGTTGGTGCGGGAGCCGGGAGCACCTCCGCGTGGCTGCGTCGGCTTGACGCTTCGACGACCGACTACTACGTCCTCATCGCCGTCGTCGTCGCGCTGACCTCCGTCGGGCTCGTCATGGTCCTGTCCGCCTCCTCGATCCTCTCCCTCAAGCTGACGGACTTCCGGTCGGCCTACTCGATCTTCTGGGGACAGGCGCTCTTCGCCGTGCTCGGCACCGTGGGGCTCCTCGTCGCGTCGCGCATCGGCGTGACCACGTGGAAGCACCTTGCCCTTCCGGCCTTCCTCGGCTCGCTCGCCCTCCAGTGTCTCGTGTTCACGAGCTTGGGCGTCACGATCCTCGGCAACCGGAACTGGATCCATGTCGCCGGGTTCAGCATCCAGCCGTCCGAGCTGATCAAGCTCGGCCTCGTCCTTCTCGGCGGGGCGGCCCTCGCTCGCAAGCAGCGCCTCCTCGACCGGCCCGGACACATCGTCGTCCCGTTCCTCCTTCCCATCGCGGCGGCCGCGGTCGGGCTCATCCTCCTCGGGGGGGACCTGGGCACGACCGTCGTCATCGTCGCGATCATCGGTGGGATGCTCTTCGCCGCGGGCGTCCCCCTGCGCTACTTCGTCGCCTCGTTCGCCGTGGCGGCCGGCCTCGGTGCCGTCGCCGTGATGAAGAGCGCCCACCGCCTCGCCCGGTTCGACGTGTGGCTCGGCCGGGACACCAACCCCTACGGCGCGGCGCTGCAGACGATCCACGGACGGTACGCGCTCGCCGACGGCGGCTGGTTCGGCCTCGGCCTCGGCGCGAGCCGGGAGAAGTGGGGCCGCCTGCCCGAGGCCCACAACGACTTCATCTTCGCCATCATCGGCGAGGAGCTCGGCCTGCCCGGGACATGGGTCGTCATCGGCCTCTTCGTCGCCCTTGCGTGGGTGACCTACCGGATCGCGACGCGATCGACGGACACCTTCGTCCGGATCGCGTCGGCCGGGGTCATGAGCTGGATCCTCGTCCAGGCCGTCGTCAACATCGGATCCGTCATCGGACTCCTCCCGGTCGTCGGGGTGCCGCTGCCGCTCGTCTCAGCAGGCGGGTCATCGCTCGTCACGACGATGACGGCGCTCGGGGTGCTCCTGTCCTTCGCACGAGCCGAGCCCGGCTGCGCAAAGGCCCTCGCCGCCAAGCCCTCCGTCGTCCGGCGCACCCTGGCCGTCATCCCCTCCCGGCGTCCCCGGGCCCGGCGGTGACCGGGTCGGGCCCCTCATCCGTGCTGCTGGCCGGCGGTGGCACGGCCGGGCACGTGAGCCCGCTGCTCGCGCTCGCCGACTGCCTGCGGCGGCGCGATCCGGAGATCGCCGTCGCGGCCCTCGGCACGGCTGAGGGTCTCGAGTCGCGACTGGTCCCCGGGGCGGGCTACGTCCTGCACGTCATCCCGAAGGTCCCGCTGCCTCGCCGCCCGACGGTCGACCTCCTCCGTCTGCCGGGCCGGCTGGGTCGCGCGGTCGCCGCCGCCGGTGACGCCATCGACGCGACGGGTGCCGAGGTCGTCGTCGGGTTCGGTGGCTACGCCGCGACGCCGGCCTACCTCGCGGCCCGCCGCGCCGGCATCCCCCTGGTCGTCCACGAGCAGAACGCGCGCCCTGGGGTCGCCAACCGCCTCGGTGCCCGCCTCACGCCGTGGGTGGGGACGACGTTCGCGGTCTCCCGGCTGCCGCACGCCCGGCGCGTCGGGATGCCGCTCCGCCGTGAGATCACGACGCTCGACCGCGGCACCGCCCAGCCGGAGGCGTTGACCCGTTTCGGGCTGCGCGACGGCTACCCGACGGTCCTCGTCTTCGGGGGCTCGCTGGGTGCCCAGCGGCTCAACGACGCGTTCGCCGCACGCGCGGACTCCTTGCGGGACAAGGGGATCCAGGTCCTTCACGTTACCGGGCGTGGCAAGACGTTCGACGTGACGCCGCGGCCGGAGGGGCCGGCATACGTCGTCCTGGAGTACTGCGACCGGATGGATCTCGCGTATGCCGTCGCCGACCTCGCCGTCGCCCGCTCCGGTGCGGGGACGGTGTGCGAGCTGACCGCGCTGGGCGTTCCCGGTGTCTACGTGCCACTGCCGGTCGGTAACGGCGAGCAGCGGCTCAACGCGGCGGATGTCGTTGCGGTCGGTGGGGGCGTCGTCGTCGCCGACCGCGAGCTCACGCCGGCGTGGATCGACGATCACCTCGTGTCGCTGGTCGGCGACCGGGCCCGTCTCGCGGCGATGTCGACGGCGGCTGCGTCCGTCGGCGACCGAGCCGGCGACGAGCATCTGGCCGACCTCGTCGAGGAGGCGTGGCGGGCGGGGAGGCGTCATGGCTGACGGCGTCAACGGGCGGTTCGACTTCACCGCCCCCGTCCCACGGCTCGCCGAGCTCGGCGCCGTCCACCTCATTGCCATCGGCGGGACGGGGATGTCGGCCGTCGCGCGGCTCCTGCTCGGCCGGGGCATCCGCGTCTCCGGGTCCGATGCGAAGGACTCGCCGGTCCTCGCCTCCCTCGCGGCGCAGGGGGCGACCGTGCGCGTCGGGCATGACCCGGCGGCACTCGACGGTGCCGACACCGTCGTCGTCTCCTCGGCGATCCGTGAGGACAACGTCGAGCTGACGGCGGCCAGGGCCAGGGGGCTGCGCGTGCTGCACCGCGCGCAGGCCCTCGCTGCGTGCCTCGAGGGGAGCCGGTCGGTCGCCGTGGCCGGGGCCAACGGCAAGACGACGACGACGTCGATGACCGCCGTCGGGCTCGACGCAGCCGGGCTCGACCCGTCCTTCGCCTCGGGTGGTGAGCTGCCCGTCTGGGACACCAACGCCCGCGTCGGCTCCGGACCTGCCTTCGTGCTCGAGGCCGACGAGAGCGACGGCTCGTTCGTCACGTACCACCCCGACATCGCCGTCGTCACCAACGTCCAGCCGGACCACCTCGACTTCTACGGCACCTTCGAGCACGTCCGCTCGGCATATGCCGCGTTCGCCGCCTCGATGCGCCCTCGTGGCCTCCTCATCGCCTGCGCCGACGACGAGGGGTCGGCCGCCCTCGCGCGCTCGCACTCGGCGGCCGGGGGGCGTGTCCTCACGTATGGGTTCGCCGTCGACAGCGCCGTCCGTCTGAGCGATGCCGTCGACGCGACGCTCGACGCCGACGGGTTCGGCGCCTCCGCGCGGGTGTCCTTCGACGGGGCGAGCCGGGACCTGCGGCTCGCCGTGCCCGGGCACCACAACCTCCTGGATGCCGCCGCCGCGTTCGCCGCCTGTGTCGCCGGTTTCGGCGCCGACCCGGCCGCGGTGACCTCCGGGCTGCGCCACTTCGCCGGGGCCCGACGCCGGTTCGAGGTCATCGGGCGCCGGGGTGGCGTCACGGTCATCGACGACTATGCGCACAACCCCGGCAAGGTGCGCGCCGTCGTCTCGACCGTCGTCGGGCTCGTCGGGCGTGAGCACGTCCACGTCGTGTTCCAGCCTCACCTCTACTCCCGGACCCGCGACTTCGCGGACGGCTTCGCCGCCGGGCTCGCGCCGGCGGCCGACGTCGTCCTCCTGCCCATCTACGGCGCCCGGGAGGAGCCCATGCCGGGCGTGACGTCCGGGCTCGTCGTCGCCGCGCTGAACCGGCTCGGCGGTCCCGACCATGCGGTCGCGGTCGCCGGCCCGGACGAGGCGGTCGCGTCCGTCGTGGGTCGGGCACGTCCCGGAGACGTGATCCTCACCGTCGGCGCCGGTGACGTGACGGCCTGCGCCCCCCGCATCCTCGACGCGCTCGGGCACCGCCGATGACGGCACGAAGGAGCAGGTCCGCCGCCCAGCGCTTCGACCGGCGTCAGGCCTCGGGCCGGCGTCGGCGCCTCGTGCGCGCAGCCGTCGCGGTGCTCGTCACGGCGGGTGTCGCGGGCCTCGTCTGGCTGTTCGCCGTCTCCCAGGCGTTCGCCGTCAGGTCGGTCACCGTCGTCGGCGTGGCCGGCCCGGAGCGCTCGGCCATCGCCGCGATCGCTCGTGGCTCGCTCGGGACACCCCTTGCGCGGGTCGACACCGGCGCGATCGCCGCGGCGGTCCGCCGCCGGCGCGCGGTCGCCGAGGTCCAGGTCGCGAGGTCCTGGCCCACGGGTCTCACCGTGACGGTTCTCCTGCGCACACCCGTCCTGGTCCTCCGCGACCCTAACGGTGAACTTGAGGTTGTGGACCGTCAGGGGGTCGTCTTCGGGACGGTGACGCGCGCTCCCGCCGGCGTCCCCACCGTGTCCGGAGCCGACGTGGCGTCGACATCCCCGGACATCGTCCGCGCGGCCCTCGCCGTCGTGCGGGCGCTACCGACCGACATGCTCCGGACCGTCACCGGGATCACGGTGACGAAGGCCGGTGTCGTCTCCTTCACGAGCGGGACGACGACCGTTGTCTGGGGCACCCCCGGCCAGGAGGCCCTGAAGCTCCGCGTCGTCCGTGCCCTGCTCGCGACGCATCCGCACCTGCTGGACGTCAGCGCGCCGGACATGCCGGTGACCGGCTAGGTGGCGGCTTCCTGGTCGGGTACCGGAGAGACGGATGTGACGTTTGTGACCGTGCTCGGTCGACCCGGCACAACTGGTTCGGCGACACGCCCACCTCCGTGTTGCCTCGACCCGGGTGGACCGCCTAGCGTCGCTCCAGGCGCACGCGGAGAAACGGACACCAACGGTAAACCTCACGGTTAGACATTTCCACCGTTGGACGCGGTCAGCGGATCGCCCGGACGGACATCGAGCGAGCAAGAGCAGAGGAAGGCCTCCCGTGGGAGCACAGAACTACCTGGCAGTCATCAAGGTCGTCGGCATCGGCGGGGGCGGCGTCAATGCCATCAACCGGATGATCGAGGTCGGCCTCAAGGGCGTCGAGTTCATCGCCATCAACACCGACGCGCAGGCACTGCTCATGAGCGATGCCGACGTCAAGCTCGACGTCGGCCGCGAGCTGACCCGTGGACTTGGTGCCGGCGCGGACCCCGAGGTCGGACGCAGGGCCGCCGAGGACCACACGGAGGAGATCGAGGAGGTCCTCCGGGGCGCGGACATGGTCTTCGTCACCGCGGGCGAGGGCGGGGGTACTGGCACCGGCGGGGCGCCCGTCGTCGCCCGCATCGCCAAGAGTCTCGGCGCTCTGACCATCGGCGTCGTGACACGTCCCTTCACGTTCGAGGGTCGTCGCCGCGCTAACCAGGCCGAGTCCGGCATCGGCGGCCTACGCGAGGAGGTCGACACCCTCATCGTCATCCCCAACGACCGGCTCCTGTCGATCAGCGACCGGGGCGTCTCCATGCTCGACGCGTTCCGTAGCGCCGACCAGGTGCTCCTGTCCGGTGTGCAGGGGATCACGGACCTCATCACGACCCCGGGCCTGATCAACCTCGACTTCGCCGATGTCAAGTCCGTCATGCAGGGCGCCGGCTCCGCCCTCATGGGCATCGGCTCCTCGCGCGGCGAGGACCGCGCCGTCCAGGCCGCCGAGCTCGCGATCAGCAGCCCGCTCCTCGAGGCGAGCATCGACGGTGCCCACGGTGTCCTCCTGTCCATCTCCGGCGGAAGCGACCTCGGGCTGTTCGAGATCAACGAGGCCGCCCGCCTCGTCCAGGAGGCCGCACACCCCGAGGCAAACATCATCTTCGGGGCCGTCATCGACGACGCACTCGGTGACGAGGTGCGCGTGACCGTCATCGCCGCGGGCTTCGACGGGGGAGCCCCGACCCGGCGCGAGAACGACCGGGCCCTCGGTTCGGTGGTCGCCGGTGGACGGGCCGCGGCCTCGCCGGTCACCACGACGACGGCGCAGACCGCCACGGCGAGCGCCGGCGCGACCGCAGAGGAGGTCCGGGCCGAGCAGAGCGTCGACGCCGGCCCTGACACCCCCGGGCGCACCGCGGCGGCCAATCCGCCGACGCAGGTGAGCTTCGAGGAAGTCGACGACCTGGACGTGCCCGACTTCCTCAAGTAGGACACCCCGCCTGCGGCGCCCGGCCGACGGCGGGCTCCATCAGCAGGCGCGGGCACGGACGGCATACGGTGGATGCGTGTGGTGGTGGCACGACGTCGGTGACGGTCTCGAGCGCGGCTTCACCGACCGTTGCGGAGGCGCGAGCGAGGGGCCGTATGCCGGCCTCAACCTCGGCGGTCACGTCGGGGACGAGCCCGACTCCGTCCGCGAGAACCGAGCCATGCTCGCCGAGGCGATTGCGGTCGCGGTGCACCGGCTCGTCCTGCTCAGCCAGGTGCACGGTGACGGCGTCGTCGTCGTGACGGGCGACGAGACGACACCGCCGACCGCCGACGCCGTCATCACCGCCGAGCGCGGCCTGGCGCTCGCCGTTCTCGTCGCCGACTGCACACCCGTCCTCCTCCACGACCTCACCTCCGGGCTTGTCGCCGCCGTCCACGCTGGCCGACCGGGCCTGCGGCTCGGCGTCGTCACACGGACCGTCGAGGCGCTGCGAGACCTCGGGGCGCGCGACATCTCGGCGGTCGTCGGTCCATCCGTGTGCGGCCGGTGCTATGAGGTGCCCTCGGACATGAGGGCGGACGTCGCCGCCTCCGCGCCCAGCGCCCACACCGTCTCCTGGTCGGGAACACCGGCCCTCGACGTCGCTGCTGGCGTCGTCGAGCAGCTTGCGGCGAGCTCCGTTGCCGTGCAGTGGGTTCCGGGGTGCACCCGCGAGGAGCCCCGCCTGTACTCCTACCGCCGGGACAGGGTCACGGGGCGGTTCGCCGGTGTGGTGGTTCGGCGATGAGCGACCGTCGGGCCGAGCTCGCCCGCGGGCTGAGCGCCGTTCACGAGCGCATCGACGCCGCCTGTGCGGCGGCGGGCCGCACGGCGGCCGAGGTCACGCTCGTCGTCGTGACGAAGCGCTTCCCCGCCAGCGACGTCGACCTGCTCGCCGAGCTCGGGGTCGTCGACGTCGGGGAGAACCTCGACCAGGAGGCGTCGGAGAAGCTCGCCGACATGGTCGCCCCCGACCGCGTGCGCCTGCACTTCATCGGCCGGCTCCAGTCCAACAAGGCCCGCCACGTCGGCACGTATGCCTCGGTCGTCCACTCGGTGGACCGACCCAAGCTCCTGCGCCTGCTGTCCCACGGCGCTGCCGAGGCGGGCCGGCTCGTCGACACGCTGATCCAGGTCAGCCTCGACGGTGACCTCGAGCGCGGTGGGGCGCTCATCGGCTCGGTGCCGTCCCTCGCCGACGCCGTCGCCTCGACGGAGGGCCTGCGGCTGCGGGGCGTCATGGCGGTCGCCCCGCTCGAGGCCGACCCGCGGGACGCGTTCGCGCGACTCCGGAGCGTGGGGGAGGGCATACGGGCCGACCACCCGGAGGCGACGTGGATCTCCGCCGGGATGTCCGGCGACCTGGAGGCAGCGGTCGCCGAGGGGGCGACACACCTGCGTGTCGGCGCGGCAATCCTCGGACCTCGCCCGTCACGTCGGTAACTTCGTTCACGACCGACTGAGACACAAGGAGCTTCGACATGGCTGGCGCGCTGCGAAAGACGATGGTCTACCTCGGGCTGGCCGAGGACTACGAGCAGGACGACGAGGGATCCGACTATGGACCCCAGGGCGGGGCGCACCACGAGGAGCCGGGCTACCGCGGCGCCGAGGTGACCCAGCTGCGTGGGGTGCCGTCCGCGCGGGTCGTCCGCACCCCGGAGGTCACCGGCGTGAGCCGGATCACGACGATCCACCCCCGGACCTACAACGAGGCCAAGGCCATCGGGGAGAACTTCCGCGAGGGCACGCCGGTCATCATGAACCTCTCCGACATGGAGGACGCGGACGCCAAGCGCCTCGTCGACTTCGCCGCCGGCCTCATCTTCGGCCTGCACGGGAGCATCGAGCGGGTGACCGCCAAGGTGTTCCTCCTGTCGCCGTCGCACGTCGAGGTGACGGGTGAGGAGACCGGCGCCGACTCCCCGCACGGGTTGTTCAACCAGTCCTGAGGCAACGTCACCCCTCGGATGCTCATCGTCGCCCAGGTCCTCGACCTGCTCCTGCTGCTCTACCTCATCGTCCTCATCGGGCGGATGATCATCGACTGGGTCCAGGTCCTCGCGCGGGACTGGCGGCCCCACGGGGTCACCCTCGTCATCGCCGAGACCGTCTACACGCTCACCGACCCGCCCCTGCGACTGCTGCGCCGTCTCATCCCGCCCCTGCGCCTCGGAGGCGTCGCCCTCGATCTCGGCTTCCTCGTGCTCATCGTCGGGGTGCAAGTGTTGCGTATGCTCGTCGCCGCCATCCTCTAGGCTGATCCTCGGACCGACGCCTCGGGCGCCCCGGACCGGTACAGGTTTCCCTTCTTCCTAGAGGTGACAGATGGCGCTCACGCCTGAAGAGGTCCTCAACAAGACCTTCCAGACCACGCAGTTCCGTCGCGGCTACGACGAGCGCGAGGTCGACGACTTCCTGGACGACATCGTCGCCGAGATGAGACGGCAGGGGAAGGAGAGCGAGGACCTCCTCGCACAGCTCAACGACTGCCGCGACGGCAAGGGGCTCGCCCCGATGCCCGTCTCCGGCGAGGCCGACACCGCGGCGCTCGAGGAGGCCAGGTCCGAGGTCGCGCGGCTCGAGGCGCGCAACAAGGAGCTCGAGGACCTCTCCGGGCAGTACGAGGAGCGGATCGCCTCCTTGGACGCCTCGCACGGCGACCTCCAAGCCCAGCATGACGCGCTGCTCGCCGAGCATGAGAACCTCAAGGGCGAGCACGAGCAGCTCAAGAGCGAGCACGTCGGCCTTCAGCAGGCCCACGCCGCCGCCCTTGCCGCCGCCCCCGCGCAGGGAGAGGCCCCGGACACGAGCGGCTACGACCAGCTCGTCGCCGACGCCAAGGCGCGCGCCGAGCAGGCCGAGAAGGACGCCCAGGAAAGGATCGCCCGCGCCCAGGCGCAGGCCGACGAGGCGGAGCAGAAGGCCGCGGCCGGTCAGGGCGACGGAGCACACGTCGCGGAGGCGGCTGGGGCCGGTCTCGGTGCCGCCGGGGTGCTCGCCCTCGCCCAGCGCCTCCACGACGAGCACATCGCGGCCGGCGAGGCCCACCGCGACCAGCTCATCGCGACGGCGACGAGCCAGCGCGACGAGATGCTGTCCACGGCGTCGAGCCAGCGCGACGAGATGCTGTCCACGGCGTCGGCCCAGCGTGAGCAGATGCTCACCGAGGCGCGCGAGCGCTCCACGGGCATGGTCGCCGAGGCGCAACAGAAGAAGGCGGCGATCCTCGAGGAGCTCGGCCAGCAGCGGAGCAAGCTCGAGGCGCGCATCGAGGAGCTCAAGGGCTTCGAGCGTGACTACCGCTCCTCGCTCAAGGGCTACATCGAGAACCAGCTCCACCAGCTCGACCGGACCGGTGTCGAGGTCCCCGAGGCCGAGGAGCCTGCCTCCGAGGGCCCCGGCGAGACGACGCAGGACCAGCAGCACGAGGGCTGACGACAGCCTTCGACGGAACGGCGCTCCGCTTCGGCGGGGCGCCGTTCCGTCTCGGGTGGCGATGGTCACGGCGTTGCCGTTTGGGGACAAGGGGCAACGGGTCGTATTCTCGGCGGCACCATGCCCGCCGTACTCAGAACGGCGGGCGACTGTCATGCATACGGCCGGAGGACTTCCATGGCGGCAACGAAGGCGTCATCGACCAGGGGGGCAGCCGCCGCCACGACCGGCCGGCCGGCGCCTGCCGTGAAGAGGGCTGCCGCAGCGGCGCCGAGCGCCCCGGCGAAGAAGGCGGTCGCGGCGAAGAAGGCCGTCCCCGCGAAGAAGGCCGTGCCCGCCAAGAAGGCCGGCCCCGCCAAGAAGGCCGGCCCCGCCAAGAAGGCCGGCCCCGCCAAGAAGGCGGTCGCGGCGTCGAAGGCTGCCCCGGGAACGCCGGCCGCGCCGGCGAAGGCCGGTCCGCATGCCTTCGTCGTCCGTCCCGACGAGAAGCCATGGACCGCCGCCGAGGTCAAGGCGATCCGCGGTCAGCTCGAGGCGGAGGTCACCACGCTTCGGTCCGACCTCGCGCTGGCCGAGAGCGAGCTCGTCGGGCTCATGCGCGACTCCGGCGACGGTGCCGGCGACGACCAGGCCGATGCCGGCACGAAGACCTACGAACGCGAGCAGGAGATGACCGTGGCGGCGAACGCACGAGACCTCTTGCTCCAGAACGAGTATGCCCTTGGCCGGCTCGCGGACGGGACGTACGGGCGGTGCGAGAGCTGCGGCCAGCCCATCGGGAAGGCGCGACTCCAGGCGGCGCCGCGCGTGACGATGTGCCTGGACTGCAAGCGCAAGGAGGAGCGTCGCTGACGTCGCCCGACCGGCCACCTGTCCGCCTCACGCTTCTCGTGTGGGGGGCCGCCCTGGCCACCCTGGCGGTCGACCAGGCGAGCAAGGTCTGGGCGCTCGCCGCCCTCAAGGACGGCCGGTCGCACGAGATCCTCGGCGGTGTCCTCACCCTGCGCCTGCTGCGCAACTCGGGCGCCGCGTTCTCCCTCGGGTCCGGGCGCACCTGGCTCATGACGCTCGTCGCCGTCGTCATCGTCGTCGCCGTCCTGCGGACCGTGGCGGGGGTGCGTTCGCGCCCATGGGCCGTGCTGCTCGGGCTCGTCCTCGGCGGCGCACTCGGCAACCTGGCCGACCGGTTCTTCCGGCAACCGGGCCCCGGCCGTGGCGACGTCGTCGACTTCATCGACTACGGTGGCCTGTTCGTCGGCAACGTCGCCGACATCGCGATCGTCCTGGCCGCGATCGGCATCGCCTGGCTCGCGCTGCGCGGCATACCCCTCGGGGAGCCGCCGAGCACCGGCCGTCACGGGCAGCGGCCGACATGACCGAGGCCAAGCACGTCCTCGTGCCCGACGGCCTCGACGGCGAACGCGTCGACGCGGCGGTCGCACGCCTCTTCGGCCTCAGCCGGACCAAGGCGGCCGACCTGGTCGTCGCGGACGGGGTTCTCATCGACGGCCAGCCGGTCGGCAAGTCGCGTCGGCTCACCGCGGGCGAGCTGCTCGAGGTGACGCTCCCGGCCTACGGGGAGCGGGAGGGGCCCATCGTCGTCGCCGACCCCGTACCGGGGATGCGGATCGTCCATGACGACGACGACATCGTCGTCGTCGACAAGCCGTCCGGAGTCGCGGCACACCCGAGCGTCGGCTGGACCGGCCCGACCGTCGTCGGCGGCCTCGCCGCGGCCGGCTATCGGATCGCCACGTCCGGGGCGAGCGAACGGCAGGGGATCGTCAGCCGGCTCGACGTCGGCACGAGCGGGCTCATGGTCGTCGCGAAGAGCGAGTACGCCTACAGCCGGCTCAAGCACGCGTTCCGGAGCCGGACCGTCGACAAGACCTACCACGCGCTCGTCCAGGGCCTGCCCGAGCCCGTCATCGGGACGATCGACGCCCCCATCGGCCGCCACCCGGGCTTCGACTACAAGTTCGCCGTCATGGAGTCGGGCCGGCACTCGATCACGCACTACGAGGTGCTCGAGGCGTTCCGGCACGCGAGCCTGGTGACCATCCATCTCGAAACCGGTCGCACGCACCAGATCCGGGTCCATTTCGCCGCCATGCACCACCCCTGTGTGGGGGACCTGACATACGGCGCCGATCCCGTCCTCGCCAGGCGGGTGGGTCTCGAGCGGCAGTGGCTCCATGCCGTCGGGCTCGGGTTCGAGCATCCCGGCACCGGGGCATACGTCAGCTACACGAGCCCGTATGGGCCCGACCTCGAGGCCGCCTTGGACCGCCTCTGACGGCGCCTGACGGCACCCCACATGCCCTTCCCCCCACCCCAGTCACGAGGGGAGCGGCGGCGGGACCGGGCCCTGGGGAGGGCGAGCAGCCTTGGGAGGACGACACGCGTGCACGACGCGCCGAAGCACGTCTGACCCCCGCCATAGACTGCAGGTCCGATGTCCGATCAGCCCCCCGCCCCGAGGTCCGCGCAGGACGGATTCGTCCATCTGCACGTCCACACCGAGTACTCGATGCTGGACGGCGCGGCCCGCATCGACGAGCTGATGTCGACGGCCGTCGAGATGGGGATGCCGGCGATCGCGACGACCGACCACGGGTACATCTTCGGGGCCTACGAGTTCTGGTCCAAGGCCAAGAAGCACGGCATCAAGCCGATCATCGGCGTCGAGGCCTACCTGACGCCGGGCACCCACCGGACCGACAAGACACGGGTCCGGTTCGGGGGGCCCGACTCCTCCTCACGCGACGACGTCGGCGGCGGCGGCGCCTACACGCACATGACGCTGCTGGCCCGGACGACCGGCGGGATGCACAACCTCTTCCGGATGAGCTCGCTCGCGAGTCTCGAGGGGCACTACTTCAAGCCGCGCATCGACCGGGAGCTGCTCGCCACCTATGCCGACGGCCTCATCGCGACGACCGGGTGCGTCGGCGGAGAGATCCAGACGCGGCTGCGGATGGGTCAGTATGCCCAGGCCCGCGAGGCCGCCGCCGAGATGCGGGACATCTTCGGGCGGGAGAACTTCTACGCCGAGGTCATGGACCACGGCATCCCCATCGAGCGCCAGACCCAGCGCGAGCTGCTCCGCCTCGCCAAGGACGTCGGGCTGCCCCTCGTCGCGACGAACGACCTGCACTACACCCACGCCAACGACGCCAAGGCCCACGCGGCGCTCCTCTGCGTGCAGTCCGGCTCCACCCTGGAGGATCCCAACCGGTTCAAGTTCGAGGCCGACGAGTTCTACCTGAAGTCGCCGGCGCAGATGCGGGCGCTGTTCCGGGAGCTGCCCGAGGCGTGCGACAACACCCTCGCCATCGCCGAGCGCTGCGACGTGACCTTCACGACGGGAGAGGGGCGCTACATGCCGCGCTTCCCCTGTCCGCCGGGGGAGGACGAGGCGAGCTGGTTCGTCAAGGAGGTCGAGCGGGGCCTGCACGACCGTTTCCCGGGCGGCATCCCGGAGTACGCCCGCAAGCAAGCCGCGTACGAGACGCAGGTCATCCTCACCAAGGGGTACGGCGGCTACTTCCTCGTCGTCGCCGACTTCATCACCTGGGCCAAGAAGAACGGCATCCGCGTCGGTCCGGGACGTGGTTCCGGTGCCGGCTCCATGTGCGCGTATGCCATGCGCATCACCGATCTCGACCCCGTCGAGCACGGGCTCGTCTTCGAGCGGTTCCTCAACCCGGAGCGGCCCTCGATGCCCGACTTCGACGTCGACTTCGACGAGCGACGCCGGGGCGAGGTCATCCGCTACGTCACGGAGAAGTACGGCGAGGAGCGCGTCGCGCAGATCGTCACGTACGGGACGATCAAGGCCAAGCAGGCCGTCAAGGACGCGGCCCGGGTCATGGGCCACCCCTTCGCCATGGGGGAGAAGCTGACCAAGGCGATGCCCGCCGACGTGCTCGGCAAGGGAGTGCCGCTCCAGGCGATCTTCGACAGGGACCACGACCGGTTCGCCGACGGAGCGGACTTCCGCAACCTCCACGACGACGACCCGTCGGCCAAGGAGATCGTCGCCACGGCGCTCGGCCTCGAGGGCCTCAAGCGCCAGTGGGGCGTCCACGCGGCCGGCGTCATCATGAGCAGCGAGCCGCTCATCGACCTCGTGCCCATCATGCGCCGCGAGCAGGACGGCCAGATCATCACCCAGTTCGACTACCCGAGCTGCGAGGCGCTCGGGCTCGTCAAGATGGACTTCCTCGGCCTGCGGAACCTGACCATCCTCGACGATGCCATCGCCAACGTCCGGATGAACCGCGGCACCGACGTCGACCTCGAGGCCCTGTCCAAGGACATGACCGACCCCAAGGCCTACGAGATCCTCCAGCGCGGGGAGACCCTCGGGGTCTTCCAGCTCGACGGCGGCGGCACCCGGACCCTGCTGCGGCAGCTGCAGCCGAACCGGTTCGAGGACATCTCGGCGACGATCGCGCTCTACCGCCCGGGGCCGATGGGCCAGAACAGCCACACGAAGTACGCGCTGCGCAAGAACGGCCGCGAGCCGATCACGCCGATCCACCCCGAGCTGGCCGCGCCGCTTGCCGAGGTCCTCGATGCGACGTACGGGCTCATCGTCTACCAGGAGCACGTCATCCAGATCGCCCAGAAGGTCGCGGGGTACACCCTCGGCCGGGCCGACCTGCTCCGCAAGGCGATGGGGAAGAAGAAGAAGGAGGTCCTCGACGCCGAGTTCGCGGGCTTCGAGGCGGGCATGCGCGCAAACGGCTACAGCCCTGGCGCCGTCAAGGCCCTGTGGGACGCCCTGATGCCGTTCGCCGACTACGGCTTCAACAAGGCGCACGCGAAGGCATACGCGCTCATCTCCTACTGGACCGCCTATCTGAAGGGGAACTACCCGGCTGAGTACATGGCCGCCCTCCTGACGAGCGTCCAGGACGACAAGGACAAGTCCGCCCTCTACCTGGGCGAGTGTCGCCGGATGGGGATCCGGGTCCTCCCGCCGGACGTCAACGAGTCCGTCGACCGGTTCTCCGCCGTCGGAGCGGATATCCGCTTCGGTCTCGCCGCGATCCGCAACGTCGGGCACAACGTCGTCGCGGCGATCGTCGAGGCGCGTGAGTCCAAGGGCGCGTTCGGCTCCTTCCAGGACTTCCTCACCAAGGTGCCCGCGGTCGTCTGCAACAAGCGGACGATCGAGTCGCTCATCAAGGGCGGGGCGTTCGACGGCCTTGGTCACCCGCGGCGTCAGCTCCACCTCGTCCACGAGAAGGCTGTCGACGAGGTCATCGGGCTCAAGCGGAACGAGGCGATCGGCCAGTACGACCTCTTCGGCGCGGCGACGACGGACGAGCCGATCGGGCTGCGGCTCGACCTGCCCGCGGTGGAGGAGTGGGACAAGGCGACCCTGCTCCAGCAGGAGCGCGAGATGCTCGGGCTGTACGTCTCCGACCATCCCCTGTTCGGGATCGAGCACATCCTCGCCCAGAGCTCGGACACCTCGATCTCGGCCCTCACCGCCGAGGACGGGAAGCCGGACGGCACCACCGTGCTCGTCGCCGGGCTCGTGACGAACCTCCAGGTCAAGCTCAACAAGCGGGGCGAGCGCTACGCGGTCGCCGTCGTCGAGGATCTCGAGGGGTCCGTCGAGTGCTACTTCTTCGCCAAGACCTACGCGGCCGTCGCCGCCAACCTCGTCCAGGACGCCGTCGTCTCCGTCCGCGGCCGGGTGGCCCGCCGGGACGAGAGCGTCGCCGTGTATGCGAGCGACCTCACCATCCCCGACCTGTCGGTGAGGGCCCGTCCCGTCGTCGTCTCCATGGACCGTCGCCGGGCGACGGCGACGCGCATCGAGGAGCTCAAGGCTGTCCTCGCCGACCACCCCGGATCTTCGGAGGTCCGCATTCGTCTGCTGGACGGTGACCGTGCCGTCCTCATGAAGGTCGACGACCGCTACCGGGTCGCGGCCACGGAAGAGCTGTTCGGTGACCTCAAGGTCCTCCTCGGGCCGCGCTGCCTGGTCGGCTGATGTCCCTCGAACCGCCGGTCGCGCCTCGTCGCGACGACATCCGCGAGCACCACGGGGACCGCGTCGTCGACCCGTACGAGTGGCTCCGCGACCGCTCCAACCCGGAGGTGCTCGCCTACCTCAAGGAGGAGAACGCCTACGCCGAGGCGCGGACGGCCCACCTGGAACCGTTGCGCGAGAAGCTCTTCCGTGAGATCAGGTCGCGCGTGAAGGAGACCGACCTCTCGGTCCCGGTACGCAGTGACGACTGGTGGTACTACGCCCGGACCGCTGAAGGGTCCTCGTATGCCGTCCAGGCCCGGTGTCCCGTAACGGGTACGACGAGCCGCCCGTCCCTCGAGGGCGCCGACATCCCTGGCGAACAGGTCATCCTGGACGGCAACCTCGAGGCGCAGGGCCACGAGTTCTTCGCGGTCGGGGGCCTCACCGTCAGCCACGACCATGCCGTCGTGGCCTTCGCCGTCGACGTGACCGGCGACGAGCGCTTCGACGTCGTCGTCCGCGACATCGCCTCGGGCCGCGTGCTCGACGACGGCGTCACAGGGGTGGGCTACGGTCTCGAGCTCTCCTACGACGGGCAGTGGCTCTTCTACACCCGGCTCGATGACGCGTGGCGTCCGTTCGAGCTGTGGCGCCACCGGGTCGGGGCACCGGTGGCCGGTGACGTCCGCCTCCACCGGGAGGACGACGAGCGCTTCTGGATGGGGCTCGGAGCCTCCCGTGACGACCGATGGATCCTCCTTACACTCGCCTCACGGACGACGTCGGAGGTGCGGATCCTCGACGCCGCGGAGCCGCTCGGCGACCTCCGCGTCGTCTGCGCCCGCCGGGAGGGGCTCGAGTACGACGTCGAGCCGGGGACGGACGCCCTCCTCGTCGTCCACAACCGGGACAACGAGGACTTCGACCTCGCGTGGGCACCGTTCGAGACGACGTCCGACGACGACTGGCGGCCGGTGCTGCAGGCCTCGGAGGGCGAACGGGTCGCCGGGGTCGACGCCTTCGACGGCTTCGCCGTCGTCAGCATCCGACGAGGCGGGTTCCCCGAGCTTCTCGTGCTGCCGAGCGACGGCACGGCCCCATCGGGGTTCGGCGCGCCCCGGGGTGTCTCCTTCGAGGATGCGATCCACACGGTGGCGCTCGGCGACAACCCCGAGATGTCGACCCGGACGATCCAGGTCGTCCACGAGTCGTGGGTCTCGCCCCGGTCGGTGCTCGACGTCGACGTGACGACCGGGGAGCGGACCCTCCTCAAGCGGCAGCCTGTGCTCGGCGGGTTCGACCCCGCCCGCTACGCCCAGCTCCTCGACTGGGCGACCTCAGCCGACGGGACCCGGGTGCCCGTCTCCGTCGTCCACCGTGCCGACGTCGTCGCGGGCCGGCCCAACCCGTGCCTGCTCACGGCATACGGCGCCTATGAGATCGCCAGCGACCCCTACTTCTCCGTGGCCCGTCTGTCGCTGCTCGACCGCGGCGTCGTCTACGCCGTCGCCCACGCGCGCGGGGGTGGCGAGCTCGGACGCCGGTGGTACGAGGGCGGACGGTACGAGCGCAAGCCGAACACGTTCGCCGACGTCGTCGCCGCCGCCGAGCTGCTCGTCTCCACCCGGTGGAGCGCGGCGGACCGCCTCGCCCTCGAAGGGGGGTCGGCCGGCGGCCTCATGGTCGGCGCGGTCGCCAACCTCCGGCCCGACCTCTTCCGGGTCGTCCACGCGCAGGTGCCGTTCGTCGACGCCCTGACGACGATCCTGCGGCCGGACCTCCCGCTGACCGTCGGGGAATGGGACGAGTGGGGAAACCCGTTGGCGGACAAGGCCATCTACGAGGCGATGAAGGCGTACACCCCGTACGAGAACATCGCCGCGCGTGGCTATCCGGCCGTCCTCGCGACGACGAGCCTCAACGACACGCGGGTGTACTTCACCGAGGCGGCGAAGTGGGTCGCCATGCTCCGTGCGACGGTGACCAACGACCCCGCCAGCCGTCCGATCCTCCTGCGGACGGAGATGGCCGCCGGCCATGGTGGACGGAGCGGGCGGTATGCCGTGTGGCATCAGGTCGCCTGGGAGTGGGCCTTCCTGCTTGACCAGCTCGGCCTGGGGGTCGCCGTCGATGGGTGACGAGGTCGTCACCATCGCCTGGGACGACGGCCTGGACGGGGTCAGGCTCCTCGACCAGAGACTCCTGCCGGGGCGCACCGAGCACCGCGAGATCACCACCGTTGCGGCACTGGTCGAGGCGATCCGCACCCTCGCCGTCAGAGGCGCCCCTGCTCTCGGCGTGGCCGGCGCCCTCGGCGTCGTTCTCGCCATGGACGAGGGCGACCGCAACGGCTGGGGCGAGGAGGAGGTCGCCGTGGCGGTGGACTCGGTCCGCGCCGCCCGGCCGACCGCCGTCAACCTCGCGTGGGGCGTCGACGAGGTTCGGGGTCGTATGGCACAGGGCCGCGACGCCGTTCTCGCCGCCGCCCGGCAGATCGCCTCGGAGGACGCGCGCGCCAACCGAGAGCTGTCCCGACTGGCCGCCGACTGGCTCCTCGCCCGGCTCGACCGGCCGCGGCTGCGGGCGCTGACCCACTGCAACGCCGGGGCGTTGGCGACGTCCGGGTGGGGGACGGCCGTCGGCGTCCTCCGCGAGCTCCATGAGCGTGACCGGCTCGAGCTCGTCGTCGTCGACGAGACGCGCCCACTGCTGCAGGGAAGCCGGCTGACGGCCTACGAGCTCGACCACCTCGGCATCCCCTACCTCATCGAGGTGGACGGCGCCGCGAGCTCGACGATCCTCCGCGGGCTCGTCGACGTGGCCGTCGTCGGGTCCGACCGGATCGCCGCCAACGGCGACGTCTGCAACAAGATCGGCACCGTTGGTGTCGCGCTCGCCTGCGACGCGGCCGGCATCCCCTTCGTCGTCGCCGCTCCCTGGTCGACCGTCGACCTCGACACCGCCGACGGCGACGTCATCGACATCGAGCAGCGGCCCGGTGCCGAGGTCGTCGAGCTGGCCGGCGTCCGGACCGCCCCGCCCGGTGCCCGCGGCCTCAACCCGGCCTTCGACGTGACGCCGGCGCGACTCGTCACGGCCATCGTCACCGAGCGCGGCGTCGTCGAGCCCGCCCGCGGCGCACGGCTCGACCGCTGACCACGTTCACGCGACGATGATCCGGTCGAGGAGCTCCGGTGGGAAGGTCAGCTCGCCGCGGCCGAGAAGGAGCAGCCGGTAGGTCTGTGCGGCCGCCTCCTCGATGTTGAGAGCGCGCCGTAGGGCCATCGAGACGCAGTCGCCGAGCGCGGAGCAGCCGTGGTGGCCGAGCACGAGGGCGTCGTGACCGTCGCGGACCGCATCCGCTGCCGCGTCGGCCAGCTCGTCCGAGCCGGACGGCAGGAACGGGATCCGCACGACCTCCCGGAGGTAGTACGCGTGGTCGAGGCTGATGAGCCGGACCTGCTCGCCGAGGGCGTCGACGAGGATCGCGTGCTGGGGGTGGAGGTGGACGATGGCGTTCACGTCGGGCCGGGCGGCATACGTCCGCTGGTGCAGCTTCCACTCGAGGCTCGGGGGCGGCCCCGAGACGACCGACCCGGCCAGCGTCATCGTCGTGAAGCTCCCCGGGCCGAGCCGGTCGAGCCACGTGCCCGTGCCCGTGACGACGAAGGTGTCGCTCTCCGGCACGCGGGCGGAGAGGTTGCCGCCCGAGGCCTGGACAAGGCCCACGTGGACCGCCTTGGCGCCCGCGTCGACGAGCTCCTGGATGACGTCGGTGTTCATGCCGCCAATCCTCTCGCGAGGCGACCTCGGCACGGTGACAGACTGGTCGCGTGAGCTGTGCGCCGGCCGTCCCCACCACACGACGCGAGAACCTCACCCGGTTCGCGTGGCTGTCGATCGCCGCGGCCATCACGACGATCGTCATGAAGTCGGGGGCGTACCTGCTCACCGGCTCGGTCGGACTGCTCTCGGACGCGGCGGAGTCGGTCGTCAACCTCATCGCGGCGTTCGTCGCTCTCGTCGCCCTCAATGTCGCGGCGCAGCCCGCCGACGCCGACCACCACTTCGGGCACAGCAAGGCCGAGTACTTCTCGGCAGCCGTCGAGGGGATGATGATCTTCGTCGCGGCGATCTTCATCATGGTCAGCGCGGTGCGGAGGTTCCTTCACCCCCAGGTGCTCGAGAACGTCGGCCTCGGTCTGGCCATCTCGATCCTCGCGTCGGCGGTCAACGGCGCCGTCGCGGTCATCCTTCTGCGTGCCGGGCGTCGCCACAGCTCGATCACCCTCGTCGCCGACGGCAGGCACCTCATGACGGACGTCTGGACCTCCGCCGGCGTCGTCGTCGCCGTGCTCCTCGTCAACCTCACCGGCTGGCTCCGGCTCGACCCCATCATCGCCTTCGCCGTCGGCTGCAACATCGTCTGGACCGGTTGGCATCTCGTCCGTGCCTCCGTCGACGGGCTCATGGACAAGGCGCTCCCGCCCGAGGAGGCGAGGGCGATCGACGGTGCCCTCGCCGAGTTCGCCAGCGAGGAGGTGAGCTTCCACGCCCTCCGCACCCGGCAGGCCGGGCATGCCCGCTTCGTATCCGTGCACGTCCTCGTCCCGGGCGACTGGACGGTCCGGCGCGGGCACGAGGTCGTCGAGCGCCTGGAGGCGCGTCTGCACGAGGTCGCCGACAGCCTGGACGTCTCGACCCATCTCGACCCGCGGGAGGACCAGGGCGTCGCCGTGACGTCACGGGGCACCGGACCGTGAGATGGCTCGCCGTCGACGAGACGTCCGTCCCGGCAGGGAGCGCGTGGCTGTCCGACCGCGAACGTGAGGTCAGCGAACGCCAGCGGTTGACGAAGCGGCGCCAGGAGTGGCTCCTGCGCCGGTACGCCATGAAGCGTGCCGCCGCGGTCGCTCTGGGCCGGGGCGCGGCCATCGGCGGCCTCGAGGCGCTCAACGACCCGTCCGGGGCGCCGTACATCCTCCTCGACGGCAGCCCGGTGCCCATCGCCGTCTCCGTCAGCGACCGCGCAGGGCTGGCCGTCGCCCTCGTCACGTCGGAACGGCACGGGGCGGCGGGCAGCATCGGCATCGACGTCGAGCTCGTCGAGAGCCGGTCGGACGGCTTCATCCGCGACTTCCTCACCGCCCCCGAACAGCTGTGGACGCTGCGGACGACGCTGGGGCGCGACGTGGCCGCCAACCTCCTCTGGTCGGCCAAGGAGGCGGCTCTGAAGGTGCTTCGCGTCGGCCTACGGGCCGACACGCGCACGGTCGACGTCACGGTCAGGGGTGAGACGCCCGCGGATGGCTGGAGGCCGTTGTCGGTGGCTGGTGCGGGCGGCGTCGTTCTGCCGGGCTGGTGGCGCCGCGACGGGGATTTCCTCATCACCGTCGTCACCCGCGACGCGGCGGACCCGCCGACACGTATGCCGGGCGGCGTCGACCCGGCCCACGTCACCGCGGCCCACTCGTGGCTGGACAACCCCCTCGCGTGACGCCTCCTGGGCCAGACGGCGTCCGACGTCGACGGTCCTACGCGCCACCCCGTGCCATTCCACGCTCGAGGGCGCCGATGACATAGGGGCGGAGGTCGGCCGCTGCGATGATGCGGTCGACGGACCCGACGCGCTCGGCGCGTTCGATCGTATGGATCGCGTCGAACTCGTCGGCGACCTCGCGCAGCTTCGCCGACCGCACCTGCTCGGTGACGACGCGAAGCCGGGTGCGCGAGCCGCCGCCGTCGCCGGACGCGGCCGCGGCTTTCGCCTCGGCGACGCGCGGGTCGCCCTCGGTGCGCGTGCGAACATCCCGCGCGAAGACCGTCGCGGCCGCGGGCGCACCGCCGATGACGCTGGCATAGGAGCCCTCGACGGCGGCGATCTCCATCGACTCCGTCAGCGCCTTGGAGAAGACGACGAACGCGCCACCGTGGTAGCGGGAGACGACGACGAAGACGATCGGGCCGACGAAGTTCGTCACGGCGCGGCCGATCTCGGCGCCGTACTCGAGCTGCCAGTTCCGCATGGACTCCGGGGACCCGTCGAAGCCAGAGAGGTTCGCGAGGACGACGAGCGGGCGGTTGCCGCTCGTCGCGTTGATGGCACGAGCCGTCTTGCGAGACGACTGGGGGAACAAGGTGCCCGACGTCCACGCGGGGGGCCCGTACGACGGGACGAACCCGCGGCGGGGCACGGCATGCGACTCGAGCCCGATCATGCAGACGGGGACGCCGCCGACCGTCGTGTCCCAGACGATCGAGGTGTCCGCATCCTCCCAGCGACGCCACCGTTCGAGCGGGTCGGCGTCGGCGTCCGAGACGGCCCGCATGACCGAGCGCATGTCGAACGGCAGCTTGCGCTCGGGGTTGAGGCTCTGGTCGAAGACGTCGCCGACGGTCGTGAACGTGGAGCCGGTCACCGGGGTGTGCGGCGCCTCGCGGACGTCCCGGTCCGCCGGGTCGGACGTCTGGTGTCGACGCGGGAACCGTTCTCCTGGAACGACATACGTGAAGCTGTAGTGATGCAGAAGGACTGCGCAGGCTTCGGGGAAGCTCGGCGCCCAGTACTGCGCCTGACCGTTCGGGCCCATGATCCGGTCGTAGCCGCCGATGCCGAAGTTGTCATCGGCCGACACGGCCCCGGAGAAGTCGAGTGCCTGCTTGCCCGTGAGGACCATCGTCGACGACGGGGTCATGACGAGGATGCCCTTCGTGTGCATGAGCATCGTCGCCTCGGCGTTCCAGTACGGCTGGCCGCCGACGTTGATCCCCGTGACGATGACGTTGACCTCTCCGCCCGTCTGCGTGAACTCGATGAGCCGGCGCAGGGTCAGGCCGATCCAGTCCATGTTCTCCGTGCCGGAGTCCAGGGCGATCAGCGCGCCGGAGGAGACGGCATACCACTCGACCGGCAGCGACCGTTCGCGGGCGAGGGCGAGGGCCGCGTTGATCCGTCGGCACTCGGGTTCGGCGAGGTTGCCGAGGCCCTGGGTCGGGTCCGAGAGGATCGCGACGCGGGACATCCCGTCGGGATAGACGTCGGTGAAGGACGTGATGAGGCCGCAGACGACATGGGCGCTGTTGAGCCCAGGCTCGCGGCCGACCGGCACGAGCCGCTCACCGGCGTCATCGAGGTCAAGCTCCTCGAACTCGCCGGCCGGGAACGGGGACGCGTCACCCGGTTTCGGCGTGAGCATCCGGATGATCTCGTAGGGGTAGGGCACGCCGAACCGTGCCGCGGTGAGGATCTTCTGCGCGTATGCCGTGAGCGTGCGGACCGGGTTCGGACCCGGGTCGGCCATGCGGACCGTGAGCCCCTCGCCGCCGAGCCCTTCGAGGACGAGGATCTGGTCGAGCAGGGACTCCTCACCGTCCTCGTTCGAGACGGGGATGGCGACGTGGAGGACGACCTTGTCCAGGGCGAGCCCGCGGGCGAGTCCCTGGTAGGTCCGGGCGAGCAGGTGCCACTCCTGCGGAGGCACGCGCCACACGGGCTGGACCGTGATGACGAGCCGGTTCGCGACGGGGCGGCCGCGCACGGGGTAGGTCGCCAGCGCGGTCCGCATTGCCGCAAGGGAGGCGAGCCCCATCCGCCCGAGCGCGGGGTAGTCGTTCCGGCCGGTCGACTCGTTGCGGACCGGCGTGAGGTCGCGCACCTCGGCCAGGGCGAAGAGGCGGTGGTCCTTGGGGTTGTCCCGGGCGACCCCGTCGAAGAGATAGACGTCCTCCGGCGACGGGAGCCGGCGGAGGACGAAGTTCGACAGTCGCCACAGGTCGAGCCGTTTGCCGAGCATCGGGTGGAGGTTCCGGTAGAGGAGGTCCTCGACGAAGGCACCCTCGCCGCCCCGTCGGAAGGTCAGGTGCTGGGTACGCTCCCGCTCCGGTTCCTCGCCACGCAGGCTGGTCACGGTGAGGTCGAGACGATGCAGGGGACGGCCGAAGTCGGCAGCTGCGATCAGGGCGCTGACGTCCCGTGCGAGATCCTCGATGTCCTGGCGCACGTCGTCCCGCCACGTGACGACCTCGACGACGACCTCGGCGTCGGCGGGGACGTCCGCGAGGTGCCGGGCGATGGCGCGTGCCACGTCCGGGAGGTGATCCAGTGGTGCGAACGTGATGGCGACATGGACGGACCTCCCCTCGCGGTCGTAACGGGCGTGGACGAGCTCGAGGTCTCCGACGGTCTCGGCGTCGAGCTCACGGATCTGGCGGATCCGGTAGAAGCGGCGCAGGTAGGCCTCGAGGACGCACTGGCGGAAGGCGGCAGGGTCAGGGCCGTGGAAGCTCGGAGACTGGGAGGAGCGCCACGCCTCGAGCAGCAGCGAACGCATCGGCGCCGCGCACAGGACGACCCTGGCGATCCGGTCGCTGCGGTCCTGGCTGTTCGGGCTCGCCGCGAGGGCGAGGACCTGCTCGCGCATCTCGCGCTCGCTCTCGGCGACGACGGCGTTGAGGAGCGGTTCGTTGAAGAACCGGTAGAGGACGTCGCGGGCGGCGTCGGCGACCGCCGGTTGACGGGCGTCCGTGGCGGCGATGAGGCGCTCCATCCGCTTGCGCGCTGCGGGAGTCGGTGTGGCGCCGAGCCGGGCGGCGTTCCGCAGCCGTCGTTGAAGGATCGACACGACGACGGGCGAGACCTCCGGGACGCGCGAGAAGGACCGGTACATCCACACCGTCGCGTGTTCGAGGCCGGCCCGGTCGGTGAGCGTCGTGACGCCGTACCGGGCGAGAGCGCGCTGGAGGTGTTCCCGGTATCTCGGCGGCAGCCCGGCGCGGTCCGCGTCGAGCCACTGGAGGAACGCGTGGAAGTACTCCTGGGTGTTGATCTGCGCGAGGTTGTCGGGATCGCTGTCGAGATCGGTGCGCGGCCGGTAGAGGACTCCGATATCGGCGAAGAGGTCGAGGAAGGCGTCCTCGTCGGCGAGGAGGGCCTGGTCGGCCGGGTCGGCGTCGCCGGCTCGTCGTTCGTAGGCCGCCGCCAGCGCCTTGAAGGCGGCCTGGTCGAGGTCGTAGCCGAGGAGGAAGTCCGAGAGGCTGGTGAAGAGGTCGGTCGGTGCCGGCGTCGCGCCGAGCCGGGCGAGTGAGGTGGGGTCGTCGGCCTCGGGTCGAGCGTGCTGCTCCTCGGGGGGGCTCGGGTGGGAGCGGATCCGCAGGAGCGGGGCACCGGGTTCCGTCTGGGTTCCGGGGAGGACGTTGACGACGGTGACGTCGCCTCCCACGGGCGCCGTCACGGTTGTCACCATCTTCATCGACTCGAGGACGGCGATCGGCTGCCCCTGCTCGACGTGGTCGCCGACTCCGACGAGGAGCGACTCGACGAGCGCCGGCCAGCCGGCGCGGACGACGTAGCCGTCCTCGCGCGTCAGGCCGTGGGCGACGCCGTCGATCTCGAGTCGGAGGTTGTCCTGCTCCATGGAGACGGTGACACGCCGACGCTCGCCGGCGATGGCGATGCGCCGCTCGAAACGGCTCAGCCGCTCGACGTCGACCTCGACGTTCCCGCCGTCGAAGACGCGGTACCGGGCCGCGGCGATCCGGTCGACGCGGAGGCGATGGTGCCGGCCCAGGTAGCCGAGCTGGACGGCGCCGACGCGCTCGGGATGCTCGGGCCGCCCGCGTGAGGCGCTAGCACGGAAGGCCGACTCGACGAGGGCGAGGTCCGCTTCGTAGACCTCGATGGCGGCGACCGCGACGGCGACCGGGTCGGGCCGGGCATCGAGGCAGCCCTCGGCACGCCGCGCGCCGAGCCATCCGTGTGGGACCGGACCGGCCTGGACGTCGGGCGTGCGGAGGATCGCGACGAGCTCGCTGCGGTTCGTCGGCCCGTGCTCGAGGACGATCCGGGTCCGCAGGAGGGCGCGCTGCATCCGGGCGAGGGCCTGGTCGCGGTCGTGGCCCCAGGCGGTGAGGACGAGCACGGTCGGGTCGGTCGAGGGGTCGACGAGGTCGCCGACCCGTCGGCTTCCGTCGACCCGCACGCCGGTGCCCGCGGGGGGAGCGAGCAGCTCGACGTGGCCCCCCGTCGGGACGCGGCCCCGGGACGGGTCGTAGGCGAGGACCCGCGCCTCGACGGCGTGGCCGTCGGGCTCCGGGACGGAGATCGGCAGCGGCTCGCCGCGCTGGATGCGGATCTGCCGGCCGACGAAGCTCGCTCCCGTCGCCTCCTCGATGAGCGCGTGCGTGGGCCGGCCCTTCGGGTCGACGTCGACGAGCCCCGTCCGGCCGTCGTTCGCGACGTCGAACCGGACGACTGCGGCGCCGAGGTAGGCGACCCCGGAGAGGAGGCGGCAGGCGGCCGTCGACACGGCGTCCGCGACGCCGTCCGGGAGGCCCGGCGCCGGAAGCTCGGCGAGAAGGATCTGACCGTCCTCGCTGACGGAGACGTCCCTGACGCCGAGCACCCAGATCGTCCCCACGGAGTCACACAGTGCGTCGACCTCGACGCGACGACAGCTCACCGCCTCGAGGGTGGTCGAGGCGAGCGGCACGTCGAGCGTCGCGGCGAGAGCGGCGAGCGAGGAGGCGTGCGTCAGCCGCGCCGCGACCTCGTGGGAGGGTCCGATGACGGTGAGGCCGGCTCTCTCACAGGCGGCGAGGACGGCGAGCCGGTCCGAGGTCCACGGAACCTCACCGAGCCAGACGAGGTCGACATCCTGCGCGGACAGCTCGTCGGCGACGCGCTCGGGCGCGACAACCCCCTCGGCATCCGGTTCGGGCAGACCCATGACGACATCGGCCTCGCGGGCGTACCACGGGATCGCGTTGCCGTCCGCATGGACGACGAGGGTCGACATCCGCGGGTGGTCGCCCTTGTGGTTGAGGTCGCCGACCGCGGCGAGCACCCGGACCACGGGTTCGCCGTGGTCGAGGATGGCGAGGCGGGTCGTGTCGGTCATCGACGGTGCCAACGGCTCAGTCTCCGTACGTTGCGTGGAGGGCTTCAGAGACGTCGTCTGGTATCGGCGCGGGGAATGCCACGGTGTCATAGCCCTCGAGCCGGACGACGACGCGGCCCTCGGCGTCGATGACGAGGCAGTCGTACGAGCCGTCGTCCCGGCATACGGCGCGGGCGGTCAGCGGGCCACCGTCGACGGCTCCGGCCGTCGCAACGCGACCCACGCGAAGCGGGAGGCCGAGCGTCCCCTCCCGACCGGCACCCCACAGACCCGCGGTCTGGAAGCACAGCTCGACGAGGCGTGGGGACAGGGTGAGCGGCTTCTCGGCCGGGACGTGGTTGTCGGGGAGTGCGTCGGCCAGGGTCGCGGCTGACGCGTCCTCGTCGCGCCACGCCTGACCGACGACCTGGTAGGCCGGGCCGTGGAAGTAGAACGCGTAGACCTGGTCCGGACCCAGCCTCGGTTCCCCGGCGGTCGGCACGGGCACCGAAGCGAGGGGTTCGGCGTCGGCGCGGGTCAGCCGTACCGTCCCGGTGAAATGGGTCGTCCGGGTTGGGGCCTGCTGACCGGGGAGCCGGCGTTCCGCGGTCAGGGTGCACCGGGCGAGGAGGTCGCCCACGGTCTCTGCGTCGGGCTCGATGACAGCCGAGACCGTCAGGGTCCGGGGCTCGTCGCGGTAGAACTTGACCGGCGTCGCGAACCTCGCGTCCTCGACGGAGGCGACCCGGTAGCCCTCGGGCGCGGCGAGCTCGGCGAGCTCGGCGAAGGACTCGAGTCCCATGACCCCCGGTAGGACGGGCGTTCCGTCGATCCGGTGGTCGGTGAGGAACCCCTGCTCCGCGGGGTCGAGCGTGATGGTGTCGACGAAACCGTTGTGGACGCTCGACGTCACCTCGCCGATCATCGGCCCGTATGCCGCAACGTCCGGCGTGACGGCTGCCGGGTCGAGCCCACCGGCGGCGGCGTGCTCGGTGGCCATCGCCCCGAGGACACCGGCGACGATGACCTCACCGGTGAAGGCCGAGGCCGTCAGCTCCCGCCGGATCCACGCGACGCCGGCCTCCGGAGGCAGCATCTCGACGCCCGCCATGGCCATGACCGTGGGGGTCGACCCGCGTGTCGCCATCCCGATGCCGCCCCACGCCGTCCAGTCCATGGCGAGGGCGCGGGTCTGCGGTCGGTCGTGCCGCAGGTGCGAGGCGACCTTGCACAGGAGGTCGTTGGCGGCGCTGTAGTCCGTCTGGCCGTTGTTGCCGAACCTTCCGGCGACCGACGAGAAGAGAACGACGGCGCCGACCTCCATGTCCTTGACGGACCGCCAGACGTTGAACCAGCCGGTCGTCTTGACGTCGAAGACGAGGTCGTACTCCGAGGGTTCCTTGTCGGGCAGGTTGTGGCTGATCTCGATGCCGGCGGCGTGGAGAAGGACGTCGATATGCCCGCTGCGCTCGCGGATACGCGCGACGGCATCGGCGACGGCATCGGCGTCGGTCACGTCGACGGAGTAGTAGTACGCGGTGCCGCCGGCGGAGGTCACCGCTTCGATGGCACTGAGGACCGCCGCGCTCCGCTCGATCCGGGAGAGCTCCTTCTCGATGGCGACGGGGGTGGCCTTGGCGCCGGACTGCCTGAGCCGGCCGGCGATCGTCGTCTTGAGGCCGTCCTTGTCGGTCCGGAACGCCTCGATGTCGCGATCGGCCGGGTCGGGTTCGGCGGTGCGGCTGAGGAGGTGGAACGTGCCGCCGCTGGCCGTGGCCAGGTCGACCGTGATGGCCGAGACGATGCTGCCCGCGGCGCCGGTGATGACGAACACGGACTCGTTCGTCAGCGCCATCCCGCCGGGGCCGACGGGTTCGTCCTCCCGGCGGGGCGGGAACGGCCGCTCCGTGAAGGCGACGCCGAAGCGGTTGCCGTCGGCGAGGCCGATCTCGACGCATCCAGGGTCGCGCAACGTCTCCTCGAGGAGGAGGTCGGCGATGGCCGCCGTCTTCCGGCTCGTCGGGAGGTCGACGGCCTTGACGAGGGCGTCGGGGCGCTCCTTCTTGTACGACTTCGTGAAGCCGGTGACGGCGCCGCCGAGGACGGACGTCGCCCCGGCCGCGTCGTAGCCGTGGAAGCCGCCGAGCCGGGTGGCGCTGACGAGGAACGGGCTGGTGTCCCAGACGCGGCGCATCGTCGCGTAGAGGGCCTTGACGCGGCGCCGGAGGGCTTCCTGCCACTGCGGGAGGTCGTATGCGTCGTCGTCGTCGAGCCCGGCGAGCCAGTAGACGCCGTCGACGGGACCGTCGTCGAGCCACGTCTCGAGAGTCGCGAGGATGTCCTCCGTCGACGTGCCGGCATCGAGCGTCAGTGCGCGGGCGCCGGCCTTGTCGAGGCGCTTTGCCAGTGCCGCGCCGACGCCACCTTCGTCGAGCATGACGACGACGCGGGCCCCGTCGAGCGAGACCCCGGTGCGCGCGCACCGGTCCGCGGCGGGGCGCAACGCCAGCGTTGGTAGGCGCCGGGGGAGGGCGTCGACGGCGTCGAGGCTCCCGACGATCCGTTCCGGATGCGTCGCATGGTGGGCCTGGGGCGCCGCGGGGGCTACCGGTGCGGCGACCGGTGCCGGGGTGCCGGTCCTGGAGCGGACCCAGCCGGCGACGTGGTTGAGGGTGGGGAAGTCGCGTAGCTGCAGGTCGGGGTCGCGCTCGAGGTTCCACCGTTCGCGGACGGCGGCGAAGACCTCGGCCTGCTTGACGGTGTCGACGCCGAGGTCGGCCTCGAGGTCGAGGTCGGGGTCGAGCAGGTCGGTCGGGTAGCCGGTCATGTCGGCGACGATCCCGGTGACCGCGGCGAGGACGTCGTCGCTGCCGGCGGCTGGTGTGCCGGGGGCGGCGGCGGCAAGGGCGGGGGCTACCGGTGCGGCGACCGGTGCCGGGGTGCCGGTCCTGGAGCGGACCCAGCCGGCGACGTGGTTGAGGGTGGGGAAGTCGCGTAGCTGCAGGTCGGGGTCGCGCTCGAGGTTCCACCGTTCGCGGACGGCGGCGAAGACCTCGGCCTGCTTGACGGTGTCGACGCCGAGGTCGGCCTCGAGGTCGAGGTCGGGGTCGAGCAGGTCGGTCGGGTAGCCGGTCATGTCGGCGACGATCCCGGTGACCGCGGCGACGACGTCGTCCACGGCCGGGCCTGAGGCCACGGGTTTGGGAACGGGTTCGGGGACGGGGACGCGGATGGGTGCCGCCGGGAGGGGCGCAGGGACCGTGGGCGGGGGCGGGGGCGGGGCGAGCGCCGGACCCGGAGCCGGCGCCGCGTGCGGTGCCGACGGGACCGATGCGTTGAGGCGTCCGGCATAGGGCACGGGGACGGCCGTGACATACACGGTCGGCTGTTCCGGCGCGCCGATGTCGGCCACGCGCAGTCGCCGGTGGTCCACTTCGAGGCGGCTGCTGCCGTGTCCGGAGAGGGTGTCGAGCCAGCGCTGCCACGCCGCCTCGTCGATGATGCGGTAGGCGAACCCCAGGTGGTCGGGGGTGGGCCGGCGGCCGCTCGCCGTCGGCGTACGACGGAGCAGCGTCATGGCGACCTGCGATCCGAAGCCCGCGGCGAGGCGAATGGCGTACTCGACGGGGTACGAACCGCCGGTCGACAGGTTCAGCCGGCCCAGCTCCGGGTCGGGGTCACGGTAGTTCGGCACCGGGGGGACGATCCCGGTCTCCAGCGCCTTGACGGCGACGACGTCCTCGATGCCGGCGCCCATGGCGTGGCCGGTGAAGCCCTTCGTGTTCGTGATGACGATGCGGTCCGCGTCGGGGCCGAACGCTCGCCGGAGGGCGTTGATCTCC